>JBDQII010000115.1:0-12152 GCA_040264395.1 Verrucomicrobiota bacterium | reverse complement strand
TTTCAACGAGTTTCAATGTCACCGTGAGTGCTGTGAACAATGCACCGCAAATCACTGGTGTTCCTTCCGTGATTGAAGCCGAAGGCAGGAAAGTTGTCGTTCCCTTCGAGGTAAGCGATGACCAGACAACTGCGGGTAACCTGTTTATCTACCTCACTGCACAGCCACTGGATTACATCCTGAAGGGTCATGTGCTTGTTGTCGGTAACGGCGCTCAGCGGGAGCTCATTCTCAACAACAGCGGCAATGCCGAAGGCACGGGGCAGTTCAGTGTGGTAGTCACCGATGCCGATGGCAAAACAGCCACTCAGGCATTTGAGGTGAATTTTGGAGGCGAACCTCCAGTGCCTGTTGTTCCTGAGCTCAAGCTCAATACCAGTGACCCCTCCAATCTCACACTGAGCTGGGAAGGGGATGCGAAGTTGTTGTTTACTGAAGATCTATCCGCAGGTTTTGAGGTAGTCGCAGGAGCCACCAGTCCATACACCATCGAGCAGGGAAGCATGGGCTTTTTCATCCTCAGAGTCGAACCTTGAACAACAGACACTCCAGCGCATCCAGATGCCTCCTGCTGATACAATTTAAATCGTCCAACCAGGGGATCTAATGCAGATGCATCACCTGCTGTAAGATGGAGAGCAATATTGGCAGTCAGACATTTGTTTTCCGCTCTCCTTACTATGGGGATTCTGAGTTTTTTGAGATAGCTGATTTGATTTAACGGCAAGATTAGTTCATAATTTACCCAAACAATGGATAAAAATGAGCAAATAACAGGGAGCGACCAGATTCGATGGATATCAACCATTCCTTTCTGGGGCTGCCACTTGGTAGCTGTTTTGGGGCTTTTTTACTGGGGGTGGAGTTGGAGTGGCTTTGGTCTGGCCTTATTCTTCTATTACTTGAGGATGTTTGGCATCACTGCAGGCTACCATCGTTATTTTGCACACCGCTCCTACAAGACCAGTAGGATCTTTCAATTTTTCCTGGCACTTCTGGGCACACTTGCGGTGCAAAAGGGGGTTCTCTGGTGGTCTGCACATCACCGAGCTCACCATCGCCACTCTGATGGGGAACATGACATCCATTCGCCTCGGCAAAGGGGTTTCTGGTGGTCTCATCTGGGGTGGATCTTAACAACTCGCTACGACGCAACCGACTGGTCACGCATCAAGGATTTTGCCAAGTATCCTGAACTCAGGTTTCTGAATCGCTTCGAGTTTCCAGTTGTCATCACTTTTGCAGTTCTCATGTTCATGATCGGCGGTTTGCCATTGATCTTCTGGGGCTTTATTATCTCCACCGTACTCCTCTGGCATGGCACATTCTGCATCAATTCATTGGCACACCTCATTGGGAAGCGCCCATACGAAACCGACGATGATTCGAGGAATTCCATGTTTCTTGCGCTGATCACCATGGGTGAAGGCTGGCACAATAACCACCACCATTACCAATACTCCGCCCGACAGGGCTTCTTGTGGTGGGAAATAGACATGACTTATTACATTCTCAAAATATTATCATTTATGGGAATTGTATGGGATTTGAAATCAGCTCCAAGCCAAGCTCGAAACTGAACAAAAAACAATGACCCCACAAGGCCTCTTACTGGCATGAAAAGAAGAATTTGTGATGCTTGGTCACTTAATTCTGCAAGACATCCTCGACGAGGAATTAAAGATCAATAACTCATGATTTTGTTACCTTGTGATGGGTGTGCGATCTGGACAGTTCGCGCACCCATTTTTCTTTTCTTCAGTTTCTCTTGAGCGTTAGCTACACTATCGCGTCATGAAACCCAAAAAAAACGCATATTATCTTGGATGCTTTGTGCTCGGAACAGTTTTTGTTCTTGCTGGTTTCTGGGTCCAGAGTTTTGGGTTCGATATTATTCGCGACATGAGGCAAATGGAGAGAGTTCCTCAAGTTTCTGTTCATCACGTGATTCCGGGAGAGGTGAGCATGCAAGGGGTAGCTTCCAAAGGAAAACAAACCTTAATTTCAAGATATTCCAATACTCCATGTCTTTATCATCGATATCTCAAGCAGCGTGAAGAAAAGGATTCAGATGGGGATAGCCGGTGGGTGACGGAAGAAGAGGGGTCTGAATCAACGGATTTTTTTCTTGTTGAAAATACTGGGAAGATACTTGTTGAGCTGAATCGGGGGGGGGTAAGCCCGGATTTGGAAACTGATTACAGGTCAGAAAAAGGCAGGTATCGTTATACCGAATGGCGCATTGAGGAGGGAGAAGGGGTCTTCGCTTTTGCTATGGCAGTAAAAAAGCAGAATGGTTTTTCCCTTCGGTTTGATAAATCTGGTTCGTACTCCCCTGTTCTTTCAAATGCCGATGCACTGGAAAATCGTTCAGGACTCGGAACGAATGGCGTCCTGGCCAGTATGGCTAGTGTAGCCCTTCTTTGTTTCGGTTGTCTGTCGCTTTGCTTCGCTTTGCGAATCCATAGAGTGTTGGTTTTTCTGTCCATTGTCTCCGCTTTGACCTCGTCGGCCATGATTTATTCAGGGTTGTCGATGATGAAAGCCGATTTGAAGGATGGATATGCTCGTCTTGATCGTTTGGAAAAATCGGCCCAGTCCGAAGTGACCGATTTAGTTGATGTCAGGGTTGACTGGAAGACACTCCCATCACATGTCGTTTCCCTGAATGAGAGCGATCGTGACCGCATCATGGGGATCCGCGAAGATTTTGTTGCATCCGTTGAAAGGACTGAAGCCATTCGGAATCGGTTTCCCGAGCGCTTACTGGCTCCTTTATGGGGCGTTGAAGCAAGACCTTCCCTGCTTGCAGATGGGGAAGTGATGTTGGATGAGGCAGTGATTGCGAAGACTCCGATGAAATCCTGGATCTTTCTATTGTGTGCGGCTGTCGCTTTGCTGATGATGTGTTTTGGCAGTTGGTTCGGTTTTCGGAGAATCAAGACCAAGCGGTATGTCGAGAATATACCTACTTCGCCCTCCGCGGGTTTGACATACGGTCCTGCAGAAATAAAGGGGATTGTCGAGTACGATCAAGATCGGGTTCTCAAGGGACCCTTGAGCGGTGAAAAATGCGTCTTTTACAGATATAAAATCACCGAGCGACGCGGTTCGGGAAAAAAAGCTAAAACTGTCGTTATTTTGGATAAGAAGCATTTCGTGCCTTTTCAATGCCGGGATTCTGATGGGGTTATTTCAATTGAACCTGAGGGAGCAGAATTCACAGCCGATTTAAAAGTTCAGAAGAGAAGAGGGCGTCAGACACATTACGAATGGCATATTGCACCATCGACTGCGGTTTACGCTCTTGGTTCTGCCGTGGTAGACAAGGAAAAGGGTGACCGTTTGGTTATTTCTGACGGAGATAATGACGGTTTTCCTTTCCTCGTTTCCGACGAGACGGAAACGGAAGTCATGCTTCGCCAGGGCCGCAAGGGTTTGCTGGGAATCAGTTTTGCCCAGAACGGAACAGTTTTCTTAGGGCTTGTTCTTTTCGCCGCCCTTGGCTCGTTCGCCGCCACGGATTTTCTGCTTTCTGCACTTATCTCTCCCATGTTCCTTGGCTTTAGCATGTTTGTCCTTATGTTCAATGACCTTGTCTTTTTACGTAATCGTGTCAAACGCGCCTGGGCAAATATCGAGGTTTCCCTCCAAAAACGAGCAGACCTGATTCCTCGTTGGGAAAATATAGTCAAGGGCTACTTATCTCATGAAAAGGTATCCTTGGAGGCTCTTACAGGCTTACGAACCGCGGTGGTGGGAAAAAACTCCTACTCTCCAACTGAAGTGGATCTCGCAATGCAGCAGGAGACGATCCTGACAAACCGACTGTTTGCTCTTCGCGAAGATTCTCCTGATCTCAAGGGGGACAGCGCCATGGATGAATTCATGGATCGCTTGACTCGGATGGAAAATGAAGTGGCTTTGATGCGCAAAGGCTACAACGACGGCATCGAGCGTTACCACGCAACCAAGCAAAGAATTCCTGAGGTGTTTCTTGCCAAATTTTTCAAATTCCAGGATGCCGAATTTCTCAGGTTCTCAAAGGAGGTCAGGAAAGTTCCCTCTTTTACTTTTGATGACAATGTTTAGCAAGAAGACAGCAGTGTGGCGGCTCCTGTAATCCAGGGAGAACCTGTCATGGACTCGGTTTCATCATCACCTTCTGTTTATGTCTTCAAGGACGAACAAGTCATGGGGCCACATACTGTCGATCAGTTGAAGGTTTTTGTTGGAAATGGTGATTTCCTGCAGGACGATCAAGCCTGTTTTGATGGCAAGAACTGGGTGACGGTTGGTGAAGTTCCTGGATTTGTCGAATGACTTTCTCGCATACGCGCCTTGTGCCTTGGCAGTCTGCTTGTGTCTGAGTTTTCCCCGTGGTAATGACTTCCATTTGTGCACCGGATGATTTTCATTTCGTTGGTAAAGCCAAAAATGCCGATTATTCAAACCGACTTTTCTATCTGAAAGAACAAGTTTTACCTTTCGAGTTCCAAAAAAACCTCAAAGTGTTTTCCGGCTTTCTGTTTACCCGGAAGGTGGGAACAATCATAGACGGTGTCCTTTACCGTGGGCACCGGATTTGACCCAATCAGAACTCGTGAGTATCATCAGCGCTCTCGCAGGCGAAGGCAAAGTGCCTGTAGACAAAATTGTTATTCGTATTCAGGAATTTTGGGGTATTAAAGAAAATCTACTTTCTCAGTGAAAGTGAAGAGAGATGGATCAAAAGTTTCCAAAAGAATGGTTTACGAGAGACTGTAAGTTGTCGCGAATGAACGCCGATAGTATCACCCGTATGAAGAATAAAATATGGATAACAATGCTGTTTGCTGTATCCAGTGGCTTTGCGAATGAGGGTGAAGCGGGGATTGCCGTATCGAATGCTGAGTCCAGTCAACCCAATATCATTCTTATCATGGCGGATGATCTGGGCTATGGTGATCTCGGGTGCTATGGGAGCAAGTTGAATTCCACACCCCATATTGATCGGATAGCCGAACAAGGGGTTCGATTGATGGACTTTCACGCGGCGTCATGGTGCGCTCCGAGCCGATGCGGATTGATGACCGGCTTTCAGGCCAATAGGCGGGGGCTCAATCTCGCCAAAAGAATCACAATTGCTGAAATGCTCAGGAATGATGATTATTCCACGGCTCTGATCGGTAAGTGGCACTTGGGAATGAGTAAAGGTTTGCACCCTTTGGATCAAGGGTTTGACTATTGGTTTGGTACCAAGGGAAGTAATGATTGGGATGGCCCCCATCCGATCATATACGATGCATTCAAAAACGCACCGGAAAGCGCCTGGAATACGCCCTTGTACAAGGATCGTGAAAGGTTTGGGATATGTCCGCAGTCACAGTTTACCAAGCGCTACACACAGGAAACCGTGCGTCTGATCAAACGCCACAAAGATAGGCCTTTCTTTATTTATCTGGCGCACAACATGCCTCACGTTCCCGTTTTTGCTTCTGATGCATTCAAGGGTAAAAGCAGGAATGGTGTATATGGCGATGTGTTAATGGAGCTCGACTGGTCCATTGGTAAGATCATAGATGCATTGAAGGAGACAGGCATTGATAAGAAGACTCTGGTTATTTTCATGAGCGACAATGGCCCCTGGACCATGTTTCAGGAGTTCGGTGGTGTTGCCAATCCTCTGAAAGGCGAGAAAGGCACCGGATGGGAAGGTGGTGGTCGAGTGCCTTGTATTTTTTATTGGCCTGACAAGATCAGTCCTTCAGTAAATGATGACCTCATCGTCAACACAGATCTTTATGCGACCCTGGCTTCTTTTGCTGGAGTAAAGGTTCAAGACGGAGAAGCGATTGATTCGCATGATATTTCCCATCTACTCTTGTCGGGGGGCAGTAGTTCCAGAAAAAAGCACATCTATTTTCATCATCAGCCGATAGCCTGGAGAAATGGGGATTATAAAATTCATTTCCAGACGAGTGATCGCATTCGAAACCCTGAGACAGGCGTGGTGGAGAGAAAAGTTGTTCAGGATCCCCCCCTCTTGTTCGATATCAGCAGCGACATCCGAGAATCAAAAAACATAGCATCGGATTATCCTGATATTGTCCAGCGGTTGACTGGCGAATTCAATAGTGCGATGGAGGCACTGAACAATGGAGGTATTTATGATTAACGAAGCAGATCAGAAACCCTGTTCCAACCGGGTTTGGGCTCCCACGACCTGAAAACGACATAGTCAATAATCAACCTTTTTTCATCCCGGTGAACCTCAACGATACCATCACCATATTCGTCACGATGTTTGTTCTCTCGATCGTGCCTGGGCCCAGTATTTTTTTGGTGATTGGCAGATCAATGACTTCGAGTTTGGGCCGAGGGCTCTTCACCATATTAGGTATCGTCCTTGCTAATTTCATCTTCATCTTGCTGGCTGTCTTTGGTGTCGGGGCTCTAGTTGCCTCAATGGATGGCCTGTTCATGATGCTGAAATATGCAGGGAGCGGCTATCTGTTTTGGCTGGGGATCAAATTGCTGTTTGCGAAGGCAAAAGAGACGACTTTTGATGATCTTGAAAACGCATCCTGGTCCTCCAATTTCGCAGCTGGCTTCGTTATCACCATTAGCGCGCCAAGAGCAATATTGTTTTACGTCAGCCTGCTGCCCAACTTTATTGATTTAAACAAGATACAGGTTTTCGATATTCTTTTGCTAATGCTCGTGGCCGCTTTCGCAGTCGGGGGGGCAAAACTTCCCTATGCACTACTCGCTTACAAATCCTCACTCTTTTTAAGGAAGGGGAAAACAAGGGAAATCATGAGTGCCATCGCAGGGCTTGTGATGATTACAACTGCCCTCGTAGTCGCACTCAAACCCTGAAAAGCGCTCATATCTACCCTCTATTTGCTATGTGAATCAATTCAATCATTAGAAAGTGCATGAGCATGATGGATTTTTGGAGAAGCTCCCTCGTGAAATGTTCCAGGTTTGATTCTTGCATCCATTCCTTTGACCTGTCGGTCAAAGGAAGCGGGTTTTCAGCGTCGCTTGCCAAGACATCAAAAGACATTTCGCGGGTGACGCTCAGTGCAATTCGATGCAGTCCGGCTTTTGGTGCGTGCGCAACTTTGGTTTTCGTTATGTTAAATATATGTTGTCACTTGTAATCAGTCTATCCAGTTGTAGGTTGGGTTGTTTAATTTAACGCACAAAAAATGACCAGAATAGCCATTATCGGTGCCGGTTTGTCGGCTCTTTCGATTGCTCATTTGTTAAAGGATCAAGTCAGTATCACTCTTTTTGACAAAGCACGAGGTGTGAGTGGTCGCATGTCCACGCGGCGTGCTTCCCCTTATAGTTTTGACCATGGAGCACAGTATTTCACAGCTCGCACTGCAGCGTTCCGAACGTTTATTCAACCTTTGATCAGCTGCCGCCTCGTTGATCGCTGGAATGCCCGTTATGTAAAGTTTGACGGTGAAAAAATTATTGAGCGCAAAGATTGGAGAAATGATGAGCCAAGGTATGTCGGAGTGCCGGGAATGAACGCTGTCGCCAAACATCTGGCTGATGGCCTGACGATTCATCTGAAAACCAAAATAGCTTCATTGCAGCGAAATTTAGAGGGAAAGTGGCAAATGCTTGATGAATCAGGCTTGGTTCATGGAGACTTTGACTGGGTCATCTCTACTGCTCCCTCACCACAGGCGGTAGAGCTTCTGCCCACGTCTTTTCAATATCACGACTATATGAGAGATATTGAAATGCGGCCCTGCTTTTCGCTCATGCTGGGTTTTTCTGAGGCATTGCCGATTGAATTTGACGCAGCGCATGTCACCAATGCAGATGTGAGTTGGATGGCTGTGAACAGTTCGAAGCCTGGACGCCCTCATCCATATACCCTTCTGATACATTCCTCGGAATCATATGCCGAGGCGCATCTTGGGCTTGACCGTGACATCATCGCCAAACATCTGTGTGCCGAGACCAGTCGCATTATCGGGCTTGATGTTGCTACGGCTGATTTCAAGGCCGTTCATGGCTGGCACTATGCCAATAACGCAAGGCGCGAACCACATCAAGTGCTTCTCGATCGTGTCAACAAGCTGGCCGCATGTGGTGACTGGTGTCAGGGCGGCCGGGTTGAAGGGGCTTTCACGTCAGCTGTCAATCTCGTGGAAATGATGAAGGAAAATTCTCTGTGATTATCGTCACTGAGAACACGTAATTTAAATGAACGCTTACATTTTGGTTTCAGTGAAACACTTGGTCTTCAACATGGTGACATTCGAATCCCAATGACAGAAAATGTGACACTCTCTCTGTGAAAAAAAAAATCAACCGTCTGTAATCAAATCGCAAACGCCGCCTGCCGTCCAGCAGTGCTTGTCCCAACTTTTCAAGGAATAGATGGAAGCCTCAGAGCAGGTCGGTCAATGTTTCTCTTCATCATGGCAAGGAACAGCATTTGTAATGAATAACAAGACTATCGATATCAACGAAGTTATCCAAATGGCTTGGTGTGACAAAACGTCCTTCGATGACATACAATCACTGACGGGTTTATCTGAACCCGAAACCATTGCCATCATGAGAGGGAACCTCAAGTCTTCCAGTTTTCGTTTGTGGCGAAAGCGCGTCTATGGGCGTATTGCAAAACATAAGAAAAAGTATCGTGCGATGCATGATGAAACATTCTGTGAAGATTGAACATGCATATTGTCTGGTTCAAGCGTGATTTAAGGATGGTTGACCACGAGGCTCTGGCAATGGCCTCCAAGCGCGGACCTGTTCTGCCCCTTTATATTTTCGAACCGATGTTGTGGAAAGAACCTGACATGAGTCGCCGCCATTATCAGTTTTTGAAAGCTTGTCTATCTGAACTCAATGCGTCTCTGGAGGCGATGGGGCAAAAGCTAATCATCAAAAGCGGCCATGCGGTGGATGTGTTGGAAAGTATCCACAAGCGCCATCAAATCCAGTCCTTGTGGTCACATCAGGAAACCTGGAATGGCTGGACATATACGCGAGACAAGGCGGTCAGTCACTGGTGTCGGACAAGAAATATACCATGGCATCAGCCGACACAAAACGGCGTCATACGCTGTTTGAGTGATCGTAACGGCTGGTCAGCCAAATGGTATAGTCGGATGAAAAAGCCTCTCATTGAGGCTCCGGAAGCGCTTCAAATCATTGAGGAATCTTCTGAACCTCTGCCTGATGCTGATGAACTTTGTCTGCAGGCAGATCCAGTTACAACGTTGCAAAAAGGCGGTCGTCTTGCAGGACTGGAATTACTCAGTAACTTTCTTCATGAGCGAGGAGAAGGCTATTCGAAGGAAATGTCCTCTCCCGTCACAGCCTTCGACAGTTGTTCAAGATTGTCCGCTCATCTTGCTTTTGGCACTGTTTCCATTCGTGAAGTGTCGCATGCATGTGAACGGCGACGTCAGGAGATCAAACAGATGCCCCGTGGAATGAAAGGCAAGTGGCCTAGCGCCATCCGCTCTTTTTCGGGTAGACTGCGCTGGCACTGTCATTTCATGCAAAAACTTGAGGATGAACCTCGCATTGAATTTGAAAACATGCACCCAGATTACGATGGTCTGAGAGAAAATGGTTTCAATGAGCCGTTCTTCGAGGCGTGGAAAGCAGGGAAAACAGGTTATCCAATGGTAGACGCCTGTATGCGAGCGTTGACCTCAACCGGTTGGCTGAATTTCCGCATGCTTGCCATGGTCATGAGTTTTGCAAGCTACCACTTATGGCTCCATTGGCGCAGGCCTGCGCTTCATCTAGCCAAACTTTTCACAGACTACGAACCAGGTATTCACTACAGTCAGGCTCAAATGCAGTCAGGTACGACAGGGATTAACACTATTCGCATTTACAACCCGATCAAGCAGGGGATCGATCATGATCCTGAAGGGATTTTTATCCGTCATTGGATTCCTGAACTGCGCAGCGTGGATCAGGCATTTATCCACACACCTTGGTTGGCTGTATCCCAGATGGGCGCCTATCCAATGCCTGTGATTGATGAAAAAGAAGGGCGAAAAGCGGCTGCAGGCAAGCTTTACGGTCTAAGGAAAAAAAGCAAAACTCATAAAAAAATCGCAGAGAAAATCGTCAGCATGCATGGAAGCCGCAAGTCCGGTCTTCCACGCCGCACAGGCCACAAGACAAATTATTTAAGCAAGCAAGAGGAACTGCCGCTATGACCACACTTCGCTTGATCCTGGGCGACCAGCTTTCAAATTCAATATCCAGCTTGAGAGGATCTGATCATTCTCGAGATATCATTTTCATGTGTGAAGTATGGGATGAGGCTACCCATGTAAAGCATCACAAGAAAAAAATCGCTTTTCTCTTTTCTGCCATGCGTCATTTCTCAGAGGAATTGAGGCGGGAAAAATATCAGGTAGAATACACCCGGATCGATGATCAGGACAACGCGGGTTCGTTCAGAGGTGAAATCGAGCGAATGCTCAAAAAGCATGCTATTGCGCGTATCGTTGTTACCCATCCAGGAGAATACCGCGTTCTAAGCGACATAAAGCAATGGCAGTCTGATTTTGGTCTTCCGGTTGAGATTCGCGCCGATGACCGTTTCTTGTGCTCACCTGAAGAGTTTGGAAATTGGAGCAAAGGTCGCAAGCAGCTGCGCATGGAGTATTTTTACCGTGAAATGCGCAAGAAATTCAACATCCTCATGGTGGAGGGCGAACCTGTGGGCGGACAGTGGAATTACGATTCCGAAAATCGAAAGCCACCTCAATCTGGGCTGCATGTGCCCCCTCCTTTTCTTGGTAAGGTGGATTCCATTACGCAGAATGTGATGCAGTCGGTCGCAGGACGGTTTGGCAATCATTTCGGTGATCTTGAACCCTTTTACTTTGCGGTCACTCGTCAGGATGCCCTGCAGGTTTTGAACTTGTTTATCGAAGAGCGTCTCAGGTCTTTCGGTGATTTTCAGGATGCAATGATAGAAGGCGAACCCTGGATGTTTCATTCCCATATTAGTTTTTACCTGAATTGTGGCTTATTGCTCCCTCTGGAATGTGCAAGGGCCGCTGAGGCTGCTTATCAATCAGGGAAAGCACCGTTGAATGCCGTTGAGGGTTTCATCCGCCAGATCATCGGCTGGCGTGAGTATGTGCGAGGTGTCTATTGGCTGAATATGCCCGAGTATGCTCAAAAAAACTACTTTCAAGCTAAACGCAAATTGCCCGATTTTTTCTGGACAGGGAAGACCTCGATGAACTGCCTGCATCAGTGTGTTTCAGAAACGAGGCAAAACGCTTACGCCCACCATATCCAGCGTTTGATGGTGCTGGGCAATTTTGCACTGTTGGCGGGGATTGATCCAAAAGACGTAAATGAATGGTTCTTGATCGTTTTTGCTGATGCCTATGAATGGGTCGAACTTCCAAATGTCTCAGGGATGGTCCTGTTTGCAGATGGTGGTTTGTTGGCAAGTAAGCCTTATGCCGCGGGTGGGAACTACATCAATAAAATGTCAAACTACTGCAGGGGCTGCAGCTTTAAAGTCACCAGCAAAAATGGCCCTGATGCATGCCCCTTCAATTACCTTTATTGGGATTTTCTGGAGCGGAATCGAAGCAAACTTCGCTCAAACCCTCGTGTGGGTATGATGTACAGGACTTACGATCGTATGAGCGATGAAAAGAAAAATGCCATTCGAGAGGATAGTCGATCCTTCCTAAATGCTATCGAATGAAAAAGAAATACGATTTACCCCAGAAAATCTGTGTCGTCTGTGAACGCCCATTCAGCTGGCGCAAGAAGTGGGAAAAAGTATGGGATGATGTCAAATACTGTTCAAAGGCATGTGCGCGGGACAGAAATCGGTCCCGCTCTTCAACCGCTTAAATCCGCTTGTAGACGCTCGGCCAGACAAGCGATCTTCCTATCGATAAAGAACAAGATGGCTTTCAGGGATCAAAGTGGGATTCCAAGTTGTCTTTGACTCCTCAAGACCCTGCCCAAATTATAAAACGTCTACTTGCCGACAGCAGGTTTTGTATATTTCAGACTTGTTTTCAATATGTTTTTTTGAACAGAATTACATAGAGAATCCAACTTATGAAAACTTCTAAAATAGCCATCGCTTTATTCATTTCAATCATCGCGTTTGTTCTGCCCTCACT
>JBDQII010000114.1:0-12157 GCA_040264395.1 Verrucomicrobiota bacterium | reverse complement strand
TCTTCTTGGCAGTGGCATTGTTTGGAAAGAAATATCGAGCCCCATGGTTCTTTTGGTTTCTGATCGTCTATGGAGTTCTTTTGGCCATGGATTTTCCAAAAGGAACGTTTTTGGGAGGTACGCTGTGCATCTACCTGATTTGCAAGAAAAACGAATTCCTTGCGATCCAAATCGAACAAGACTGTGCAGAAAACGCCACTAGACTGCACGCTTGAAGCAGGGCAGTTTACTTTATTAGAGCTACTTGGTTGATAAAAATGAAACTATTTGCAACGCTTATAATCTGTACTATCGCCCTCTTCGTTACCGTTTCAATGACGTCGTGCACCGATAATCCTCCACCAGGATTGACGCTGACACCGATAGAGTTCGGGGGCGAACACGCATCGTTGCTCTCAAACATAACCGGCCAAACCCTGGCATATCGGCTTCAATACAACGGGGATGCAACGGCCTACCGAATCGAAATAGAGCAACTTGAAAACGGTATGTCTATCGCCAAACGGCAACTCCTCGCTGGCACCTTTGACGACTTGATGGAGCAATCGCAGCGGGACGATAGCATCGACATGTTGTTGGCGTTTTTGGTCACGGATCCGCGCCGTGATGGAGAATCCACCGAAATCACCGCCGTACTGTCGAACAATACCGGCTCTTTTCACAAAGACATTCAGATCCCCGAGTGGGATTCGATGGGTGGTAATCCAGGTACGTTTTACGGCGAGCATCATGAAAGTATACACTTCAAACCAACGAGCGAACCTATCGTGCTTTGGATTTGGGTGAAGGGAGAATACAATGGAGGGAGAGGTTTGTCACATGCAGGCAAGGAAGCACGTGCCTGCATTCAATTCTCGCTGCATCTTGAGAAATAATCAACGGATCGGAAACCGAGAGCTGGACCGTTTGACGGCCTATTGAATAGGTGATTCCATGGAGCTTCCCTTGTGATTCGACTATTGGGTTGAGTAGAATGAACTGCGATGGCAACGAACAAAATACCAGCGAGTTATTCAATGCTCTTAAACAGATACATGCCATCATGACGGGTCCGCCCCATCCTTGACCTAATGCAAATCACACGACGGCTATCAACCTTGGCTTTTCTTCTGCTCGCGTTGCCCCTTTTCGCCCAAGAGGCAACGGTTTCGGATTGCTCAAAAGGCATGCCAAATGCGAAACTAAACATGATGCTAGTGGACTCTGCTGAAAAGGCCCTTACCCTGACGACAGCTCTTCACTCCAAGGAGTTTTTCTCTACGCCTGAAGAGTTTTTAGGAGAAGGTTGATTTCAACAGGTATGCTGTTAGTAGATGGAGACGCTCATCATAAATGATCCTCGACTCAATCATCGGCTTTTTTGGATCACTTTTCGGCTTCTTCGCTGAAAGGATTGCCATGGTTTTTGTGCCTCTCATCAATTGGATCGCGGCAGGCATCGAAACCTTAGCTGGTATTTTCTTCACGGGATACAGCCTTGGGAGGATAGTGCGCAAGAAAGAAGAATCGAAGTCTACAACCTCTGCGATCGCAGGCATCATGACCCTTCTAATCATCACCGTGTTGTTTGGTTGGTTGTTTGTCTTACCCAAAGTAATGAACAAGGAAATAACTTTGGTGGCTGGGGACGGTTACAGCCTACCCCTCGCAGCATTGGTTGTTCATACAAAGGACGGAGATCAGCATGAAAGGACGGACAAAACTGGGAATATTTTGATACCACGATTCAGCACGATCTCGATCACAGTCAAAGATCCGCGATACGTTGAAAAAACCTGGGAAGCGTCAGAAATTGAATCCGAATTGATTGTCGAACGAACCGTATTGGGTTCGGGTTTGGACTTCCTGGCTGACAAGCTCCTCAAGCCTGCAAACGAATGATAACTAAAGCTAGTGCTGTTCGACGCGCTGACCGCATGGATTTCCATGTCAGCGATTGCGAGCCTCTGTCGGATATCCCGAAAACCAATGAAGGCACAGGACGCCTGATTGTAATCATATAATCTATTTGAAAAATCCAAGAAACCACCGATCCTCTGATTCAACATGAGATGAAAGCACTGATCTACTCAACCACCTTCGTTTTCCTGCTGGCGACAAGCGTAATGGCTAAAAGAAACGCGCCAAAGAAAGTTTCAGCCATTCAGACCAGCGAAGCGGTATTCTCCGTGCCTCACTTTACCAACGGCGATCGGCCCCAAAACGGAGGCTTCATCGAAGCACACCATCCCAAAACCAAGAAACTGCTGTGGCGGATTCTGGTCTACAAGACACACTACAACCCAGCATTGGAGAAGGATGTTCAGGATGTATTCATCACGAGCCTTTCCTTCGATAAAGTTCACAATCTATTGATCATGGCTGATGAAAAATCGAGAGTGTTTGTTATCAATTTAACCACAAAAAAGGTCACTCAAATCCATTGAGGTGAAGGTAACTAGATAGACAAACGAAACATTCTCTATTTTTAGGTGCAACTATCATTGTCTTGGGTTCGACAATATCTTGGCTGGATGATCCTCGATAAAATAAAACCAGCGTCTAGGTCCCACCATCTATCATGAGAAGCAGGAGGCGGCGGCTCTGAGAGTGCCCGTTCCCAATGCAGCCAATGTGGCCTGTCGGAGCGCTGGCGCTGGCCGACCCCAACGCAAATTCGATGGTGGTTCAATCGGAACACCTTCCATTCGTGGTAGACGGCGGAAGGCTTTAAAAAGGTGATGCCAATATGATTGCACCTGGATCGGATATCGACGCAATCCTAAACTCCTCGCCTACGGTAACTTTACCGAATATATCATGATGGCACGATCCGTTTTGGAGACAAAATCATCAGCGAGAGCGTTGGCGATCACTAAGGAAATGTGACTATCGACTGTATGACGCACATGGAAAAAATGAACGTATTTTCCAGAAATTTCATTCCTTCAAACGACAATGAATACTTTACCACGGTGCACCCAAAATCTGCAGGGCAAGCGCAACATAATCTCTTAAAGCAAGAAGCACAAACTGTGGAGTTGGCAGAATACGGTACTGTGTAGAAGATTGTCTTAATCGAGCCCCGAACTCCAACATTCACCGAAATGACCTCTCATCAAATACCGTTGCAAACGCGTCGTATTTCATGAAGGATTCTTCCAATGAAAAGACACGTCATGATAATGAACTTCGTTGTATTTGTTTGTTTCACTCTTGCCTTTAGCGGATGCTCAAACAGTACAGCGGCAAGCACACCAGCAGACAATTCGCTTGCACATCGAACACTGAGAGGATCCTTCGAACTTTACTACACCATCCAGACAGATCCTTCAACAACCGCTGGAACAGGTTCCATACCGGAAAAAGTAAGCGCCATGCACTTTTACGAAAACTATATAGTCATTGAAGGCGCCGAATCGGGGGGGCGGCTTTTTCCAGTTGATATGATCAAAGAATTCAGGTGGAAGTAATATCAGGCATCGACCCCTAAGACAGCAAATGCCTCATATCGACTCCAATGCTAACTGATAACAACGGGTTTTTTGAATTGTTGAACAGGAGGTCAAAAAACGATTGAACGAACCCGCCTGTAACGAATGATTTATGAAAAAAATATCGCCGATCTACGCTATCTTGTTCGAGCTCATTGGACTGATCGCGGTGATTAGCTACGAAATCGCTCGTTTTAACCAGCCTAATGATAAGGACGTGATATTCATCGGTGGGATAGCAACACTTCTGTTGTATTTTCCAGCTGTCATTGCAACAAGCATTCTGCACTACAAATGCTGGAAAGAGATACCTGTGGATGTTGCCCGAACAACTCCGGGTATGGCGGTCGGTTTGCTGTTCATTCCATTTTTTAATTTTTACTGGTATTTCGTTTCGTATGAAGGCCTGGCAGAAGACTGCGCCAAGGCAATGGGCTCGAAAGAAAGCTCACGAGGATTAGGGATTACCCTTGGCATTCTCTCTATCGCCGGTTGGAGCGTTTTTGCGCTCATCCCATTAGTGCTTATTCCGCTTGGAATCGTATATTTTATCATTTGGTTATTGTATAGCCTCAACATGGTCGCGAGTGCGAATGCATTAGCGGGCAGAGAATCGCTACAAGTTTCAAATTCTGCTGGAAAAGTTAATGGTCCAGTCGCATGAATCGGTTTTTGTTAAAATCATTACGACCGTTCAACTACCGCTTCAAAACTGGATGAACCGATTCGTTTCAAAAGATGCAAAGCGATAGCCTTAAACTGGCCTTTTGGTAGATAGAGTCAGTATTTACAAGATGCGATTTCTTTCACAAAGCAATTTGAAAATATGAAATTAATTCGACAGTCCCTAACCCTACTCCCGTTTTTAATGATCACCTTCTTATCGTGCGGGTGTGGTCAAAATGATTGGCAAACAAGCGATAAAGTCGAGATTCTCAGCGAATCCAAATCTCCGAATGGAGACTACATTGCCACGGTCTTTTTTTGTGCAGGTGGAGGAGCAGCGGGATACACCTACACCAACGTCAACCTCCGGAAAAAATCGCAGGATTTCAACCAACGGGACTTTCTTTTAGGTAAGCACCTCTGGCACAGCTTCAGTGAAATCTCATTGAATTGGAAAGACTTGAAGACCTTGAACGTGTCCTACAGATGGGTGAGTGACACTTCCAGCCACAAGATCCAGAACGGAAATAGAGTTCCCGAAAAAGATGGTGTGAAGGTCCATTACACTTTGCTCGAAAGTAGTCAGTGAGCATCATTGGGTTTCGATTCATCGAAGGTTTTGCTCGTTCCATGTTCGTTGTTAAGCATTGTCATTAAGGAATGATTACAGAACGAAGTGGAAGTCAGTCCCTCTACTGCCTGATGTGCGAAAGACCAAACTCCTTCTTGATCCGGCTGCTTTCGTTTGATCCATCAAGCGCTTCTTGGGATTCCAAATGAAGCCACCTTGATTTTCAATATTTCTGTCCTGATATCGGAGCCAGTGGGCATTGGTTGGATATCATATCGCACATGAAAACATACCAAATTGCCAGCCCCTGAATTGAAAAAAGGCAATTTTCCATTTTCAAAAATTTTCGCAAGGAATATTCTAGATCGGTTTAAATCGCTCAGCGATTTAGGACCGTCGAAGATATCAGCCAAAACACATTTTTATCACTATGACCGCTTTGCCGATCAAAACCCGTGAACTCCAGAGTCATCACTTTGATTCGACCATTTGGAATGACTTCGTTTTTCGTGATGACGACATTATCATTGCGACCTACGCAAAGTCAGGCACAACGTGGGTCCAGCAAATTGTTTCACAACTATTGTTCAAGGGCGAGGCAGGTCTCCCAGTTGCTGAAATGTCACCCTGGATGGACCTGCGCTTACCTCCAAAGGAGGTAAAACTTCCACTCGTCGCCGCGCAGACTCATCCAAGATTTATAAAGACCCATCTGCCTGTTGACGCACTGGTGTTTTCCAGTAAGGCCAAATACATCTATATCGGGAGAGACGGTCGGGATGTTGTTTGGAGTATGTTCAATCATCACTTGAATGCGAACGAATCCTGGTATGAGGCGCTGAATGACACTCCGGGGCGGGTAGGGCCTCCCATCGAAAGACCTCCCGAATCCGTTTTACAATATTTTCAGGAATGGCTGGATCAGGATGGCTATCCGTGGTGGTCTTTCTGGGAGAACATTCGTTCCTGGTGGGAAATCCGAAACTTGCCGAATGTTTGCATGCTGCATTTCGAAAATCTGAAAGTAGATATGCCTGGAGAAATCCGTAAAATCGCAGAGTTTCTGGATATTTCGATCGATGAAGATTGCTGGGAGGATATCCTACGTCACTGCAGCTTCGACTATATGAAGGCGAATGCCACAAAAAGCGTACCTCTGGGTGGAGCGTTTTGGGATGGAGGCGCACAAGTTTTCATCCACAAAGGACAGAACGGACGTTGGCGCGAGGTCCTCAGCAAAAGTGAAAGCAAGAAATACGAACGCATCGCGCAAGAGGAGTTGACCGGAGAATGTGCGCACTGGTTGGCGCACGGAGGCGAACTGCGCTGATCAACTCGTGGAATCACGTCTTAGTGTCCTGTGCACCGATCCAGTAAAGACGTCAGAAATTAAGGAACCATTCAGGTGGTATTGGAAAACAACAAGAAATTGAAAATTAGCTTCAGGGTAGATGCTCTTTTCATGGTGGGTTTAATCATCATCGTGGGTATATTATTCGTTACCAACCATCTGAAAGAGATTCCCTGCAGCCTTGAGTACAACGGAACCCATACATTCTCGATCGGCGGTCATGAAGTCGTGATTGAAACAAAAACTTTCGCTGAGGAAGGGCCGGCGGAAGTGATCGTATCCGGTGAACATTTCCGTGAGGTTCTGGACTCTCTTTCCAATCAGGATCTTTACATGAATGTCAGTCCCGCATCTGTGTCATGGACAAACATCGTTGGCAAGCGGTGGCGCGATCTGCTGATCTGGAGACCCGATGAACCGACGGGCCAGCATCACACCGCCTCCGTTTATTTATCCAGCGATGACGGAAAACTGCATAGGCTGATACCACCAATGAAAAGAGGACAGTAACCCCTGTCTATCCTCTACGGAAAGATGTCAAAAGTGTGGATCTGGAGTGGTGACACAGCACGGAGCCAGGCTCTACTTCGAAGAAAGTAAGTCACACACAATTTCAGAAAAACATGTTGTCATCGGAAACACTGAATCTGTTGATCAACTTTTTCCAATGCCCTTGATTCACCACATTCAAAAAATAGCATCAACAGCATTGGCTTCAATGCTTCCAAATTATCCAGCCAAACATTTCAAGAAAGCTCCAAGGATTCTGGCTGATAAAAAGTAACATGAAATCCAAAGAGTATGGAAGCGCGCCTGTCATTCTATTGATTCAAGGCAAACGCCATGATCGAAAGAACCCTTGAGGACCTCAGGTTTGATTCTATGTGGGAATGTGAACAATCATGTCCCCCAGGAACACGGACAAGGTTTTCTATGGGGTTGCATGGATCATTCGAATTTGAAAAAAGCGCATTGGATATTCCATGGACGCCTTCACTTCAAACAAAAGCCTCCCATTTGAGGGCTCCTGATTCCTGCTTTGTGAAAGGTGCCATTCCTCAAGCTGCAGGTCTTCAGTAACAAACAGCCCGAAGAGTCCGCTCACGGGCACAGAACATTCAATCATAATTCTGTCACCTTCTACTGTAATGTTGGGAACGAGACGCTCATAGGAATAAGGCTCTGAGTGCTGCCCCGGTGACCCACCTATTTTCTCACTGGTTTTCCAATAGGTTGCTTCATTGGGATTGTCCGCATCCTCCACTGCAATCAAGGTATAACCTGATCCATCACCACTCTTGAAAACTGAATCGTCATCGTCATACGAAAATTCAATCAAAACTTGATTCTCGTTATTCGCCAATGCGACCCTTTCTCCACTATTGGAAAAATTACCGATGAATTCACCCGCGATGGGAAGCCCTTTTCCGTAGCGCATTTCAAAAGCAACACGGTTTTTTACCACCAGCAGCGAAGCCCCAGGCGAAAGACGACTCATTGACGATCGGGTAAAATCAAAATCCACACCATCGACAAACCGTAGGCCGTCCAACGTATATGTCGTTGTTCCCGGGTTATGAATTTCAATAAATTCAAATTCGTCTGCATCTAGATATCCGTATGCCATTTCTTCGAAAGAAGGATCCTCAGGGTGAAAGTGTAATTCACTCACCATGACGCGCGGGTTACCAATCAGATAGGTCGCCTCACTCAAGGCACTCCACTCCGAACCTGAAAGGGTTCTGGCTTTGACCGTCGTCAGATCATGGAGAGGGATCGGTTTTTTATAAATACGCACGGTAGGTTGCTCTCCAACAATTTCCTGCTGACCGACCATCAGCTCTGCATCGATCAGGAAATCCGAACTCACGCTGGAAACATTGAGCCCGTGAATGGCCAATAAATTGGTTCCTGAATGCAAATGAGAAATGAATTCACTGACATCAAAATCCTGAAACTGAACAGCGACAGAGTCATCATGCGTCCCAGTGGCAAATGAGTTCCATTTCAAGATCTCGGGAGCATTGGATGAGGCGATATTGACGCCATTGAGGAAAGCCTCGAATCCGTCGTCATAACGCATCCTTAAAACCATCAGATTTGTCTCTTCATTGACCTGAGAACCTGCTTCAAATGGAATCCGAATGAAAACCGAACCGTTTTTCTCCTGCATGGAATCCGTCACGTCCATTCCAATGAATGCCTCATAGTCATTCCCGGTGTCGTAGCCAATGCCTCCCACCCCGAGCATCCATGCATCATCAACAAAATTCACATCCTCATACCAATCAGAGCCAAATGCATCACCACCATTGTGCGCACCTGGCACCAAAACGTGTTTTGGGGTGGAAGTATCAAGCAGGTCGAATCGGCTTATTTCATTCAATTCCAATCGACTTCGAGGATCGGTATCGTCGATTGTATAGAAAACCGTTCCATCCTGAGCGGTCATTGACAAATTGAAACCAGCATCCACGTTCCCACCAGTATGATTGAACACAGGAGCAACAATCCTTGGGTAAAGGCCAGCTCGGCGTAATTGCTCCAGCACGATTACTGATCTTCGTGGGAAATAATTAGTAAGCAACTTGTCTCGTTCTCGACTCCAATCATCCCAGGTAAAGGGGCTCTCGACCAACTGATCACCCCAGCGAGCTGACTCCCCAATAATCGCCCTCTCGATCTGGACTGCCAGTTGAGCGAATCTTGATGCTGGAACATTGTTTTCAGGCCCCACCATCGACCATTGAGGATGGTCTGGATTGACGAAAAAGCTGCCGCCATTAAAAAAGTGATGCTGAACCCTGTCGGCGAACCAAAGGCGAAAGTCTGGATTGTTTTTCAAGACTGCATAGGGTCGGGCCACTGAGGAGTCCACCCCTGTTCGATCCGTATTCAGGTCGGAACCCATGCCCATGGATGTTTCTGTATCCCATGGGTAAAACGTAAAACCTTCATCACCTTCTCGATTCCGACCTACCCAGAAATTACGGCCCGGCCAATCCTGATTTCCCATGTAAAAATTCAAAATGCAGTAATCGATGAGATTCCTGACATCCAGCAGGTTTTCCATCGAAGGATCCCTGATTCCATCGGGACCTTTACCCTGAATCCTGTTGAACAGCTTTTCCGGTTCCATTCCAGAATCAAGGATATTAAGCAATCGATTCCAGGCATCGCTGTTTCCATCGGGAGCAGAATCCTGATTCAAGGCATCCCAGTTGTCCTTGTCGCCTCCGTGATAGCTTGAGGAAAAGGCTGCATCCGGGCGTTCCACGAGATTATAAAGCCCCCAATACATACCATTCAGATAGAGGTGAACGAAGTTTGTGTGAGGAGCCTTCATACCCATCGCTCTTGCTGTTTCCATTGCAAAAGCGTCGCGAATGTAGAGGGCACGCGCTCCGCCGTATGGCCAGGCATCATTCCCGTTGGCTCGAAGAACGACATTGTCAAATGAATCGGTTGCATCGGGGCCGAACAGGGGGAAATTCAGCTTGGAAGCGCCATATTGCCCCCGAAATACCAGTCGGAAGGATTTCTTCAAAGTCAGATTGAACTTTCTGAAAGCACCTCCCTGTATTCTCAACCCGGCATTCTCCTGAAATCCCTTACGTCCATTTTCCGGATAAATCAGCTCAACCGAAACCGGCTTTTCCCAAGCTTCACCCCGACTACCTGAATTGGCGTAGATACCCCTGGCCCCGAATAACGCGTCTGAATCCATGACAAGCGACATGGAAGGAAGAGAGAGCAGATCGTCTTGAATCGTTTTTTTGTATCGCCCGTCAAAGCTGTCACGACCTTGAATACCCACAACACGGTTGTCCAGGCCGTAGTCAGCTGTCTGGGATCCCCATCGTGCCGGAAAACCAGTTTCCAATGCTGATGACTGATTCTGCAGAACAATATCAGATGTAAATAAATAGGTTCGCGTCAAAACCAGGGAGGGAATCCATCCATCACGCAATCCAACAGCACGCAATACGGTGGTTTTTTTCACCTGTAAGGGACCAGTGTATGGGTGTCCGGACAAAGCATCAGGGCTGCTTCCATCTGTCGTATAATAGATACTGACGCCCTCCAGATCGGAGAGGATCTCTACTTCAAAAGCATCTTTCATGAATCCGCTTTCAACATCGATGATAGGGACAGTTACCAATCCCGACTTCGCATCCGAGTTTAATTGACCAGGAGAAGGTGTCTCGAAGTAACCCGCATCAGAAAATGCAGCCCGGGTCGCTCCGCTCTCAAGCTGGGCTTCGAGCAGAAAATCCGGACTGGAGGCACTATCGTTCAGAGCATGGATGGCCAGCAAATTTTTACCTGGTTCGATAAGGGTCCCAGAGCTTCCAAGATCAAAGCGTTCCGCAAACACCGTCACTTGCGACTCCCTGTTGGATTGCGCAACGGAGTCAAACACAGATTTGTCTGGAGCATTGGCGCGAGCAACCTCAGCCCCGTTGATGTAGGCAATGAAACCATCATCGAAACGAACGTTGAGCGACAACCCTTCAAGATCTGCGTTTTCTCCAGCGAAGAACGGAAGGCGCACATAGGCCGAAGCATGTTGACCGTACATGGAGGTCTCTGTGTCCGTTTGTATCAGGTCAACAAATACTGGCTGAGGCAATCCTACTGCCCCCAGAAATTCAACTTCGGCAATCTGCATTATTTGTCCACCACTCGCTCGCAGTGAGGGAAAAACAAGTCGATACATACCAAAAGGCAAATCGTTGGGGAACGCCACCTCAAGGGTGGAAAATCTGTCTTCAAATAAAGGAAGAGGCCCTTGCGCAATGAGTTCAAAAACACCACCACCTGATGAACCCTCCAGTCGGTAAGCGGTCGGATCCCGGCCTTCCACATCATTGGCCGATGTTAACCGCAATCCATTGACCACCGTCGGGCCCTGCTCGGGTTTCAAGGTGAAACCCGAACCCGTCCCGTCAAAATTCAAGTATTTGGTTTGGGGATCGTTGTCAATGGCACGCCAGACTTCCTCGCCAAAAGGAGAATTGGAGGAACTTGGATCGATATCATCATCAGGCATTGAAATGTCTTCCAGCATCGTCATATCAATCAGAACCGGTGAGGACGTTTCCCCCGGATTCGAAACGCTCGATTCTGGTAACCAGCCGAGCAATTCGACTTCAGCTATTTGCATCGCAACGGCCACCCTTTCGTTGCGAACGGTAGGAAATACAAGACGATAGTAGGCATGTTTCAAGGTGTTCTGAAAATCGATCTGAATGGTTTCAAAACGATTTTCAAATACAGGAATAGCTCCTTTGGCAATTTCAACAAAGTTGATCCCATCGTTCGATCCTGAAAGGATAAACCGGCTTGGATCCCGGTCGGGAGCATCATTGGCCGAAGTCAGCCGCAGCCCGCTCACCGCGGTAGGCCCAAGAGACAACTTCACGGTGAAACCGGTGTTCAATTTGTCAAAGTTCAGATATTTTGTGGCCGTATTGTTGTCTAGGGCAGCGTCCACGCTTTCTCCGACAGGTGAAAACTCAGAGGTCGGGTCAACAGGATCGAAAGCCGTCGTTACGTCACCCAATACCAAGGGCTCCTCCATTGGATTTTGTGGATCACTGTTATTCCCATCTGCATTATGCTGATATCCGATTCCAAAATGAACGGCTCCCCATTGAGAATCGTCAAAATCAGGCAAGGTCCATGCCTGGCCCATGGAGTTATCTCTAGGAAAATGAATGTTTCCAACCGCGTCATGGGATACAAAAACGGTCCTTTCGTTTCGCATGGTAATGCCATAGGAAATATCGGGAAACTGGATGGGATATTGTGGATCATAGGCATGTGCAATTGTTCGGGTATCAGGTTGTATCAGCCCAAGAAAACCGCCCTTGCTGCTCAACTTGAAGTTAGTATGAAGCTCGGCCCCGACAAATGCCCGATCCTTTCCTGAAGCAAAAACAATGAGGGAGGATTGCATGGGGATGAACTGATCCGGGAACCTCCATTTCATCAGATCTGAGGCGTCATCACTCAGATACCAACCATTCAAGGATGCAGGCTCAGTTCCCGTATTGTAGATCTCGATCCAATCACTCCGATCCCCATCCTCAT
>JBDQII010000113.1:0-12190 GCA_040264395.1 Verrucomicrobiota bacterium | reverse complement strand
TGGAACCATTATCGTATTCAGGCCATCGGAGACTCCATCAAGACATGGGTCAATGGGGTTCCTGCAGCCGATCTCAGAGATGCTCAGACGCTGACAGGTTTCATTGCACTTCAGGTCCATGGGACAAACATGGATAAGCCCATGGAAATTCAGTGGCGTAATATCCGTATTCAGGATTTGGGTAAACACTCATGGAAGCCTCTCTTTGACGGAAAAACACTCGACGGTTGGCATGCCATTCCGGGCGGGAAATGGGAAGTGCTCGATGGTGTCGTTCGTGGAATAAGCGAAAAAAGTGAAAAACGTCATGGCCTTTTGGTGACAGATGGTATTTTCAAGGATTTCACTGTGAGAGCTCAGTTCAAGGTTACCAAAGGAGACAGTGGCTTTTATTTCAGGGTGGATGAATCCAAAAACCAGGTGGGTGTACATGGATTTCAGGTGGAGATAGATACCTCCTACGAGACAGGTGGTTTGTATGAAACCGGAGGACGTGGATGGGTCGTGCAACACGCGGCCGATAAGAAAACACCTTGGTATAGAAAAGATAAATGGAATGACCTGGTCGTATCAGCTCACGGCCGTCGCACCACCGTGCGAGTCAACGGGCATAAATCCGCTGAACTTATGGATGATCCGGGACGCACCTCAGGCCAAATTGCCCTTCAGTTACACGGAGGCCAGGACATGCTGGTGGAATACCGTCAAATTGAAATACTGACCAAGGACTAGAGGAAAAACGCTCTTTGACATCAGTCAAAAGCACCTCATATTTCAACAATATGGAACATCTTCATGCTCCCTGGCGCATCGATTACATCTTGGGCCCCAAGGATCCGAAAGGGAAAGATTCACTCTTCACGCGCATTGGCCAGTCAAATGACGATGTGGCCAACCTCGTCGTGCATCGTGACAAGACCTGTTATGTAGTCATGAACCGTTACCCTTACAACGGGGGGCATTTGATGGTGGTTCCCTATAAACAGGCAAATGATCTGGAGCAGCTCGACGAACAGGAATCAGGGGACTTGATGCGCTTGAGTCAACGCTGCATTGCCGTACTCAGGAAGGTCATGCGGCCTCAAGGATTCAATGTCGGTCTCAACCTGGGCCAAGTGGCGGGCGCAGGAATTGAAGCACACCTTCACCTGCATGTTGTCCCCCGATGGAATGGGGACAGAAATTTCATGCCAGTCATTTCCGACACCAATGTCGTTCCTGAAGCCTTGGAATCCCTTGCTGAAAAACTTAGATCTGCCTTTGCAGAAGGTGGCGCCTCTGAATCCAATCCTGCCTGAGAAAGCTATGGCCACTGAAACGCTTCATTTCGAAAGCGCGCATCAAGCGCAACTCATCTTTGCCAACGATACTGGCAATCTGCAACGACTTGAAACCGAACTGGGAGTCAAGGCTGTGAGCCGTGATGGCTGGATCAAGCTTGAGGGGGATAAGAACAAGGTACGGGTGGCAAAGGAAATGTTCGAAACCCTGAACGGTGCCTCCAAATCTGGTACTCCCTTGAGATTGCGAGAGTTTAATCAAGCACTTGATACAGTTAAAAATGAGGGAGCCGACACGCTGAAAAGCCTGTTCAAGGAACGCATCCAAACATCCACCCGCAAGCCTCCCATTCATCCGAAAACCGCCGGCCAGAAGAATTACATCGAAGCCATGCGGAAGCATGATGTGACTTTTGGCCTTGGACCAGCAGGCACGGGAAAAACCTACCTGGCGATGGCCATGGCCGTCACAGCACTCAAGGCTGGAACAGTCAGCCGTATCATCCTGACTCGCCCCGCCGTCGAGGCCGGTGAAGCGCTCGGGTTCCTGCCGGGCGATTTATATGAGAAACTCGACCCATACCTCCGTCCGCTGCAAGATGCGTTGCACGACATGCTGCCAGCGGAGGAAATTGAAAAATACCGGGAGCGAGGGACCATTGAAATAGCCCCGCTGGCATACATGCGTGGCCGCACCTTGAATTACGCTTTCATTGTGCTTGATGAGGCACAGAATGCCACAACAGAGCAAATGTTCATGTTCTTGACTCGACTCGGGATGAGTTCCAAGGCCGTGATCACCGGAGATCCAACCCAGATTGATCTCCCCAAGCACAAGCCCTCGGGTTTGATCGAGGCTCGCCACGCTTTGAATAAAATCAGTGATATAGCCATTGTCGAATTTCAAAAAAGGGATGTGATCAGGCACAAACTTGTTCAAAAAATTGTAGCAGCCTACGAAACCCATCGCCAGGAACGAAATCAGTAATCCATCCCGGATTATCCATCACAAACAAGTGACCTACCTTCCTATGACGCCGGAGTCTAATCAGATTGAAGTCCGCAACCGTCAGCGCAAATGGCCCTTGAATACGGCGAGGATTGAAGAAATTGCGGCATGGTTGTCGGTTTCTCTTTTCAAAGACTTGGAAACAGATATTTCCATTCAGTTTCTTTCCCCCGGCCGAATGGCCAACATCAATCAAGAGTATCTCGGGCACGAAGGACCAACCGATGTCATCACCTTTGATCTCTGCGACGATCCTGCGCGGTGCATGACAGGAGAGATATTGATCTGCCCTGAGGTCGCAGCCATCCAGTCTGAGGAGTTCGGAACCACATGGCAGGAGGAAACAGTTCGTTATGTCATTCATGGCTTATTGCACCTCAAAGGATTCGATGACGTGGAACCGGAAAAAAGACGCATCATGAAACAACATGAAAATCGCTGGGTAAAGAAGGCTAAGGCTGGATTTGACTTGAGCGAAGTCGGGACCATTTAAGGCTCCTAACCGTCAGTATCGCGGATCTTGTATATCCGGCGTTGTGCCTGTCGCTTGCACTCTTGTTGCGGACTCAACATTTAGTTGCCAATCACACCTTCATTGCTAGTGTGAATACTTTCCAACACAGCGACAGTCATTATGAAAGTATTCATTAATAAACGAATCATTCGGGCCTTTCTTGTCAATTTGCTTCTATTGACATGGACGAACGCAAATCTTCAGGCACAAACTTTCACTGGAGAGGGAGATTGGAAAACGCCGGATCTCTGGGATACAGGTGTGGTCCCGGGAGATAACTCGACAGTCACCATCAATGGCATCGCCGAAATATCTGAAAATCTGGGCGCCAACAATGCCGACAATCCTTCGCGTATCACAATAGGCCAGGAAACGGAAGGCACCCTGAATGTCACTGGAGGCACACTGAGTGGTGCCAATGGAGGAGGTGCAGGAATCTTTGTTGGAGCCGGCCCCGGGGGTGTTGGGAGATTGAATATCATGCCGGGGACGGGCTTCCGCTCGCAGGGCGGTAATATGGTTATGCAAATCGGCGATGAAGAGGGCGGCACCGGGTTTGTTTCAGTGGCCGGTGAGTTATTGAATTATAAATTTTTCCGTATTGTCAACGGCACGCTGGAAATGCTGCCAACGGGCATCAACAATCGCTTCAATCAACTGAACACCATTTCAACCATCGAACCTGATGGTATCCTCTCCTTCATTATCGACGGGGATCAAGTCGGCTCTCTGGAACGTGCAAATGCTAACGGACTCAATGTTGATATTTTCCCTGGAGCCAATCTGAAAATTACACTGGCCGGTGATTTTCAAGTGAATGATTCATGGGTATTGATGCGGTATCACACCTTGCTAGGTTCTTTTGAACAAGGCACCAGTTTCACCAATCAGCAGGGTTATACTTTTGAGATTGATTATGGTTTCGGTGAGGATGACGAAGTGATCCTCACACTTACCTCGACGGCTAACAGACCTTCGATCAATGCGTTCACAGCCAACCCTCCGGGAATCGCGACGGGTGATGAGTCTCTTTTATCGTGGAATGTTGGGGCACATACCAGTTTGAAAATAGAACCCAATGTGGGAGATGTGACGGGCTCCACAAACAATGGCGAGGGAAGTATCAGTGTCGCACCTGCCACCACCACCACCTACACCCTGACTCTGACCAACAACGGAGCTACCATTGATTCCTCGGTCACAGTCGTCGTCGATGAAGCTCCGATCATTGAATCTTTCACGGCGACACCATTCACAATTGTTCCCGGTGGTTCATCCACTTTGGAATGGAATGTAGCGGGTGCCGATTCAGTGACCATTGAACCCTCGCCCGGTAATACAGAGGTCAAAGGCACTGCAGAGATCACTCCAGCCGAGACAACCACTTACACGCTGGCCGCCTCAAATCGCAATGGAACCACCACCATGGAGGTCACCCTGATCGTGGATGCCATTCAAGCAGCCATGATCATGAACTTTGATGCTGCAGCGCCAAAACAAGCCAGTGGAGCCATTTTCGATGTCATCAGCGGAGCCAGTTTCGATCTGAAAACGGCACTACTGGACACCGAACTTTCCAGTTTCACCAGCACTCTGACCGCAGCCTATTACCTGACTACTTTTGGTGGAGCCTCAGGTGGCGATGGAAACAGTCTACCGGGTGGCAATGTCAGTTACGAAACATGGGTACGCGTGGGTGATTTGGGTGCGGAACCTCAGGTGATTTTTGAAACCGGTGGAAGTGCCGATGGGGCTTCACTCCTCATCAGTGAGAAGAGCGTTCAATTCCTCAACAGCCAGAATGGAGAGCGTACTCATGAGTTGGAAATTCCAATTCAAGAAATCAACCTCACGGACTTCATTCAGATCGTTGCAACCATGGATCAATCCTCAGGCGACGCTCACCTTTATGTGCAAAGTACGTCCGGGGGATCAGGGACTGCTATGACCAACGGTGAAGTGGGGCTTCCCAACGGTCGCGCTTCTTTATTTAATTGGACTAATTTCAGCGCGGCTCCTGCTGGCGCCCTCGGAGGTATCGGTTCTGAATTACCCGCAGGCGTGACACTGTTCCGTGGCGAGCTGGCACTTTTAAACGTTTATAACCGAGCCTTGAGCGAAGAAGAGGTCCATGAAACCTTCAATCGCATTGCAATTCCAGACCCCGGTCTGATCAACAGTTTCACAGCGACACCTGACCGTGCGACTTCCGGGTCTGACATCTTGCTGTCCTGGAGCGTGGGTGATTTCCAAAATTTGACGCTGCTAGGCCCTGGTGGCGGTAACCTTGCCGACCAGACAAGCAACGGTGAAGGCAACCTGATTGTTCAACTCTCTCAATCAGCACGCTATTCACTGGTGGCCGAAGGCACGAAGGGTGCGAGCACTGCATCGCTGATGGTCCTGATTGATATCTCCCCTGATGTTGTCATCCTGAATCAAAGCACCGATGCGTGGGACGATGCCAATGCCTGGGCGAATGGGCAGGAACCCAGATCGGGAGACGATTATCTGGTGACTGATTTCATTGCATCTTCATTGGGCGTCCCTTCGAATCCACAGGTCAGTTTTGCAGGCGACTCACTCGAAATCCTGGGTGCAGGAGCGCAGCTCCGAATTGACAATGACATCACGGACACCCTCAATATGGACGACCTCCGCCTGTCTGGAGGATCTCTTTTGTTCACGGGAGATGAAGGATCCCTGACCCTTGACGGAGCATTATCCATCCGCCAAGACAGTGCCATCGATGTGACCGGCACCTTTAATTCACTCATCCTGAATTCAGAGATTTCAGGCACAGGGGAACTGAGCATTACCGCCTCACCCACTACTATCGAAGAGGATGAGACACTGATTATCAATGGCAACAACAGTGAATTTTCAGGAGGATGGACCTTGATTGGAGGGAGAACGTTTGCTTCCGGTTCTGGAGCTTTGGGGACAGGTGATCTACTGCTGGTCAATGCCAATCTGGAAGTGAACACAACCGTGAACAACCCCGAGGCAAAGATCATTGTGCAAGGCAGCAGCACGTTGGCTCTCTTTGAAGATGCAATTGTTCGGGGTTTTCATTTCCGATTAGGTGACGGAACTGCGGTTGCCATCCCTACCGGCACTTATACGTTCAGTACGTGGACAAGTCTTGCCGAAGACCTCGGGTTGGACAGCTTTCAATTGGATCTTGTGGGAGATGTCAGTCTCACGGTCCTCGATGAGACTCCATTACCTGCAGCGGGCACCATATTTACCGGTGAAGGTGAATGGTCACGAGTGGTAACTGGAGCGAAGGCCTTCGCTCCAGTTACCACTCGTGACCATTCACCTTCACCGGTAAATATGGTGCCCGCTGCAGGTAATGGAGTCTCATCGAGGACCGTGAGACTGACATCTCCCACAAGATCCAATTGAAAGCTGTCCAACCCGAGGTCTTCGGCAAGACTTGTCCACGTACTGAACGTATAAGTGCCGGTAGGGATGGCAACCGCAGTTCCGTCACCTAATCGGAAATGAAAACCCCGAACAATTGCATCTTCAAAGAGAGCCAACGTGCTGCTGCCTTGCACAATGATCTTTGCCTCGGGGTTGTTCACGGTTGTGTTCACTTCCAGATTGGCATTGACCAGCAGTAGATCACCTGTCCCCAAAGCTCCAGAACCGGAAGCAAACGTTCTCCCTCCAATCAAGGTCCATCCTCCTGAAAATTCACTGTTGTTGCCATTGATAATCAGTGTCTCATCCTCTTCGATAGTAGTGGGTGAGGCGGTAATGCTCAGTTCCCCTGTGCCTGAAATCTCTGAATTCAGGATGAGTGAATTAAAGGTGCCGGTCACATCGATGGCACTGTCTTGGCGGATGGATAATGCTCCGTCAAGGGTCAGGGATCCTTCATCTCCCGTGAACAAAAGAGATCCTCCAGACAGGCGGAGGTCGTCCATATTGAGGGTGTCCGTGATGTCATTGTCAATTCGGAGCTGCGCTCCTGCACCCAGGATTTCGAGTGAGTCGCCTGCAAAACTGACCTGTGGATTCGAAGGGACGCCCAATGAAGATGCAATGAAATCAGTCACCAGATAATCGTCTCCCGATCTGGGTTCCTGCCCATTCGCCCAGGCATTGGCATCGTCCCACGCATCGGTGCTTTGATTCAGGATGACAACATCAGGGGAGATATCAATCAGGACCATCAGCGATGCAGTGCTCGCACCCTTCGTGCCTTCGGCCACCAGTGAATAGCGTGCTGATTGAGAGAGTTGAACAATCAGGTTGCCTTCACCGTTGCTTGTCTGGTCGGCAAGGTTACCGCCACCAGGGCCTAGCAGCGTCAAATTTTGGAAATCACCCACGCTCCAGGACAGCAAGATGTCAGACCCGGAAGTCGCACGGTCAGGTGTCGCTGTGAAACTGTTGATCAGACCGGGGTCTGGAATTGCAATGCGATTGAAGGTTTCATGGACCTCTTCTTCGCTCAAGGCTCGGTTATAAACGTTTAAAAGTGCCAGCTCGCCACGGAACAGTGTCACGCCTGCGGGTAATTCAGAACCGATACCTCCGAGGGCGCCAGCAGGAGCCGCGCTGAAATTAGTCCAATTAAATAAAGAAGCGCGACCGTTGGGAAGCCCCACTTCACCGTTGGTCATAGCAGTCCCTGATCCCCCGGACGTACTTTGCACATAAAGGTGAGCGTCGCCTGAGGATTGATCCATGGTTGCAACGATCTGAATGAAGTCCGTGAGGTTGATTTCTTGAATTGGAATTTCCAACTCATGAGTACGCTCTCCATTCTGGCTGTTGAGGAATTGAACGCTCTTCTCACTGATGAGGAGTGAAGCCCCATCGGCACTTCCACCGGTTTCAAAAATCACCTGAGGTTCCGCACCCAAATCACCCACGCGTACCCATGTTTCGTAACTGACATTGCCACCCGGTAGACTGTTTCCATCGCCACCTGAGGCTCCACCAAAAGTAGTCAGGTAATAGGCTGCGGTCAGAGTGCTGGTGAAACTGGAAAGTTCGGTGTCCAGTAGTGCCGTTTTCAGATCGAAACTGGCTCCGCTGATGACATCGAAAATGGCTCCACTGGCTTGTTTTGGCGCTGCAGCATCAAAGTTCATGATCATGGCTGCTTGAATGGCATCCACGATCAGGGTGACCTCCATGGTGGTGGTTCCATTGCGATTTGAGGCGGCCAGCGTGTAAGTGGTTGTCTCGGCTGGAGTGATCTCTGCAGTGCCTTTGACCTCTGTATTACCGGGCGAGGGTTCAATGGTCACTGAATCGGCACCCGCTACATTCCATTCCAAAGTGGATGAACCACCGGGAACAATTGTGAATGGTGTCGCCGTGAAAGATTCAATGATCGGAGCTTCATCGACGACGACTGTGACCGAGGAATCAATGGTAGCTCCGTTGTTGGTCAGAGTCAGGGTGTAGGTGGTGGTGGTGGCAGGTGCGACACTGATACTTCCCTCGCCATTGTTTGTGGAGCCCGTCACATCTCCCACATTGGGTTCTATTTTCAAACTGGTATGTGCCCCAACATTCCACGATAAAAGAGACTCATCACCCGTCGCGATTCCCGGAGGGTTGGCTGTGAACGCATTGATCGAAGGTCTGTTAGCCGTCGAGGTAAGTGTGAGGATCACTTCGTCATCCTCACCGAAACCATAATCAATCTCAAAAGTATAACCCTGCTGATTGGTGAAACTGGTGCCTTGTTCAAAAGAACCTAGCAAGGTGTGATACCGCATCAATACCCATGAATCATTCACTTGAAAATCACCGGCCAGTGTAATTTTCAGATTGGCTCCAGGGAAAATATCAACATTGAGTCCGTTAGCATTTGCACGTTCCAGAGAGCCGACTTGATCCCCGTCGATAATGAAGGAGAGGATACCATCAGGTTCGATGGTTGAAATGGTGTTCAGTTGATTGAAGCGATTGTTGATGCCCGTTGGCAGCATTTCCAGCGTGCCGTTGACAATACGGAAAAATTTATAATTCAATAACTCACCGGCCACTGAAACAAACCCGGTGCCGCCCTCTTCATCGCCGATTTGCATAACCATATTACCGCCCTGCGAGCGGAAGCCCGTCCCCGGCATGATATTCAATCTCCCAACACCCCCGGGGCCGGCTCCAACAAAGATTCCTGCACCTCCTCCATTGGCACCACTCAGTGTGCCTCCAGTGACATTCAGGGTGCCTTCCGTTTCCTGGCCTATTGTGATACGCGAAGGATTGTCGGCATTGTTGGCGCCCAGATTTTCAGATATTTCGGCGATGCCATTGATGGTGACTGTCGAGTTATCTCCCGGGACCACACCTGTATCCCAGAGATCCGGCGTTTTCCAATCTCCCTCTCCAGTGAAAGTTTGTGCCTGAAGATTTGCGTTCGTCCATGTCAATAGAAGCAAATTGACAAGAAAGGCCCGAATGATTCGTTTATTAATGAATACTTTCATAATGACTGTCGCTGTGTTGGAAAGTATTCACACTAGCAATGAAGGTGTGATTGGCAACTAAATGTTGAGTCCGCAACAAGAGTGCAAGCGACAGGCACAACGCCGGATATACAAGATCCGCGATACTGACGGTTAGGAGCCTTAAATGGTCCCGACTTCGCTCAAGTCAAATCCAGCCTTAGCCTTCTTTACCCAGCGATTTTCATGTTGTTTCATGATGCGTCTTTTTTCCGGTTCCACGTCATCGAATCCTTTGAGGTGCAATAAGCCATGAATGACATAACGAACTGTTTCCTCCTGCCATGTGGTTCCGAACTCCTCAGACTGGATGGCTGCGACCTCAGGGCAGATCAATATCTCTCCTGTCATGCACCGCGCAGGATCGTCGCAGAGATCAAAGGTGATGACATCGGTTGGTCCTTCGTGCCCGAGATACTCTTGATTGATGTTGGCCATTCGGCCGGGGGAAAGAAACTGAATGGAAATATCTGTTTCCAAGTCTTTGAAAAGAGAAACCGACAACCATGCCGCAATTTCTTCAATCCTCGCCGTATTCAAGGGCCATTTGCGCTGACGGTTGCGGACTTCAATCTGATTAGACTCCGGCGTCATAGGAAGGTAGGTCACTTGTTTGTGATGGATAATCCGGGATGGATTACTGATTTCGTTCCTGGCGATGGGTTTCGTAGGCTGCTACAATTTTTTGAACAAGTTTGTGCCTGATCACATCCCTTTTTTGAAATTCGACAATGGCTATATCACTGATTTTATTCAAAGCGTGGCGAGCCTCGATCAAACCCGAGGGCTTGTGCTTGGGGAGATCAATCTGGGTTGGATCTCCGGTGATCACGGCCTTGGAACTCATCCCGAGTCGAGTCAAGAACATGAACATTTGCTCTGTTGTGGCATTCTGTGCCTCATCAAGCACAATGAAAGCGTAATTCAAGGTGCGGCCACGCATGTATGCCAGCGGGGCTATTTCAATGGTCCCTCGCTCCCGGTATTTTTCAATTTCCTCCGCTGGCAGCATGTCGTGCAACGCATCTTGCAGCGGACGGAGGTATGGGTCGAGTTTCTCATATAAATCGCCCGGCAGGAACCCGAGCGCTTCACCGGCCTCGACGGCGGGGCGAGTCAGGATGATACGGCTGACTGTTCCAGCCTTGAGTGCTGTGACGGCCATGGCCATCGCCAGGTAGGTTTTTCCCGTGCCTGCTGGTCCAAGGCCAAAAGTCACATCATGCTTCCGCATGGCTTCGATGTAATTCTTCTGGCCGGCGGTTTTCGGATGAATGGGAGGCTTGCGGGTGGATGTTTGGATGCGTTCCTTGAACAGGCTTTTCAGCGTGTCGGCTCCCTCATTTTTAACTGTATCAAGTGCTTGATTAAACTCTCGCAATCTCAAGGGAGTACCAGATTTGGAGGCACCGTTCAGGGTTTCGAACATTTCCTTTGCCACCCGTACCTTGTTCTTATCCCCCTCAAGCTTGATCCAGCCATCACGGCTCACAGCCTTGACTCCCAGTTCGGTTTCAAGTCGTTGCAGATTGCCAGTATCGTTGGCAAAGATGAGTTGCGCTTGATGCGCGCTTTCGAAATGAAGCGTTTCAGTGGCCATAGCTTTCTCAGGCAGGATTGGATTCAGAGGCGCCACCTTCTGCAAAGGCAGATCTAAGTTTTTCAGCAAGGGATTCCAAGGCTTCAGGAACGACATTGGTGTCGGAAATGACTGGCATGAAATTTCTGTCCCCATTCCATCGGGGGACAACATGCAGGTGAAGGTGTGCTTCAATTCCTGCGCCCGCCACTTGGCCCAGGTTGAGACCGACATTGAATCCTTGAGGCCGCATGACCTTCCTGAGTACGGCAATGCAGCGTTGACTCAAGCGCATCAAGTCCCCTGATTCCTGTTCGTCGAGCTGCTCCAGATCATTTGCCTGTTTATAGGGAACCACCATCAAATGCCCCCCGTTGTAAGGGTAACGGTTCATGACTACATAACAGGTCTTGTCACGATGCACGACGAGGTTGGCCACATCGTCATTTGACTGGCCAATGCGCGTGAAGAGTGAATCTTTCCCTTTCGGATCCTTGGGGCCCAAGATGTAATCGATGCGCCAGGGAGCATGAAGATGTTCCATATTGTTGAAATATGAGGTGCTTTTGACTGATGTCAAAGAGCGTTTTTCCTCTAGTCCTTGGTCAGTATTTCAATTTGACGGTATTCCACCAGCATGTCCTGGCCTCCGTGTAACTGAAGGGCAATTTGGCCTGAGGTGCGTCCCGGATCATCCATAAGTTCAGCGGATTTATGCCCGTTGACTCGCACGGTGGTGCGACGGCCGTGAGCTGATACGACCAGGTCATTCCATTTATCTTTTCTATACCAAGGTGTTTTCTTATCGGCCGCGTGTTGCACGACCCATCCACGTCCTCCGGTTTCATACAAACCACCTGTCTCGTAGGAGGTATCTATCTCCACCTGAAATCCATGTACACCCACCTGGTTTTTGGATTCATCCACCCTGAAATAAAAGCCACTGTCTCCTTTGGTAACCTTGAACTGAGCTCTCACAGTGAAATCCTTGAAAATACCATCTGTCACCAAAAGGCCATGACGTTTTTCACTTTTTTCGCTTATTCCACGAACGACACCATCGAGCACTTCCCATTTCCCGCCCGGAATGGCATGCCAACCGTCGAGTGTTTTTCCGTCAAAGAGAGGCTTCCATGAGTGTTTACCCAAATCCTGAATACGGATATTACGCCACTGAATTTCCATGGGCTTATCCATGTTTGTCCCATGGACCTGAAGTGCAATGAAACCTGTCAGCGTCTGAGCATCTCTGAGATCGGCTGCAGGAACCCCATTGACCCATGTCTTGATGGAGTCTCCGATGGCCTGAATACGATAATGGTTCCA
>JBDQII010000112.1:0-12203 GCA_040264395.1 Verrucomicrobiota bacterium | reverse complement strand
GCGCGGTTATACTCCTCGGTGCCGCGTTCGTCGCAATGGCCCTCAACGCGCATGAGAGAGCCATCTATTTCGGTCATCCTTTCAGCGACCGATTCAATTTTGGGTAATTCACTTGGCTTGACCGAATAGCTGTCGAAATCAAAATAAATGACGGAAGACTCCAAACGTGTTTCTGTTTTACCAGTAAAACTGTCAGGGTTGCCCGGGAGGCCACTCCCGTTCAGATTTCCTGCGCCGTTGCCTATATCGTCTCCAGTCTGGAAGTCGTTATTGCTAAACTGGTTGCCGCCTCCTAAGCTATCATTGTCGCCCGACATCATGCTACCAGCTGGGTTATCGTTTCCTCCTCCCGCAAAATTGCCGGAGCCCCCAGGGATAGGCGTGAGGTTTTTATCTCCTTTGCGGCAACCTACCGCAGCTATGGCCAAAATGGCCGCCAAACTGATTCGGACAAATGTCGATGGCAAAATCATAGGTGATGAGTTTTTGTTTAGTTAAATTTGTCGCCCTACTTGGCCCAACTTGGCTGAGACTGATCTCTGGCGGTTTGACGAATATCCTTGACCTGTTTGGTGGGAACGTCAAGCACAGACAATGTTTTCCTGCCGTTTTTCTTTCGCATAAAAACGAGGTTTCTCGAATTCGGAGCCCAGCTTGGGTCTTCGCCCCGCGCCAGGACGATAGCTTCTCCTCCTGAGCTTCCTATCACACAAATGCGCCCCACACCCCCGGTCATGGATGTGAATGCTATCCACTTTCCGTCAGGCGACCAATCAGGCTCTGTTATTTCCCCTCCCACGGCACCTGTCTTAAGTCTGCGGGCCCGGCCTCCACTTGCCGGCATGGTAAAGAGTCGCGCACCCCCTTGCGCTCCTGAAGTAAAGCAAATTGTTTTTCCATCCGGAGACCAGCAAGGGCAGGCTTCCACCTCGCGTGTGCGTGTGAGTCGAATTTCCGCGGATCCGTCCCTTTTGGCAACGTAAAGGTCCGGGCTGCCAGATTTGCTCAATATCATTGCGAGTCGGTTGCTTTTTGATGATAGAGCGGCACTCGTGTTAAGTCCTGAATTACGTGTGATGCGCTGACGATTACCAGAACGGAGATCGTGCGAGATAATGTTGGGGCCTCCCACTTTGTAGGTTGTATAATAGAGAGCTAGCTGGTCAGGGACCCAAGTGGGAGCTGCCACGTTGGAATTGTCACGCGTGACTTGTCGGGCGTTGTATCCATCGAAGTCCGACACGAAAATTTCCCAGTAACCATTCACCTTGCCCCTAAAGCTGACAAGTGTGTGAGCAATGCCCTTGTAACCAAAGACAGCTTCTACCACATCATTGGAAAGCGCATGGACTTTTCGACGCTGGTCGCCGTTTGGATAGGCCTTACGAAAAATAATGTCTCCTCCTCGAGTGTGGGTTAGGCGAGCTTCAAGACGACCACCTTGAATGCCTAGGAGTGAATAGCTTGCTTGATCTTTATCCACGATTTCAAATCCTTGGATCTCCAGGTCAAATCGAAGAATCGCCAGGCTTTCGCTTGGGAAACCACTCAAACTTATGGGAACTTCTTCACCTTCATTCCAGCGATCGATGTTAAGTTCTTGTTGCGCGGACAACGTCATTACTCCCGCACACATGATCAACAGAGTTAATATGATAGTGAGTCCCCGGTGGGAGCTTTCTTTCTCAGACCGCGATGACGATGTGACGTCAATGGCATTGTGTAAGAATGTCGGAAGAAGCATGTGGTGGTCGATGTTAGTATTTGAGGTTAAAATTTAAAATAAAGGTTCTGTTACTCAAGGATGCACCCTTGGGGGGAGGTTCTGTTATGCGCTGAACCATTTGAATGGCACGCTCAATGGACTGATCCATAGCACTGATTCCTGAGGATTGGCTGATTTTGGCCGATTGTATACTGCCATCCTTTGCAACGATGACCTTGACCTTGACGGTCAAATCACGACTTGAGATGCCATTAGGTTGCCGCCAATGCCGGTCGTAAGCCGATTGAACCAGAAGGCCATATTTTCCGAGTGAGCTACCTGAAATGGTGGTTACACCTTTGAGCCTGCTGCCGCCGCCCACCTTATTCAAATTCTGGTTTAATGTTACTTTCGGCACCGATGGTCGGGTTACCCTGGGTTGCTGATTTTTAGCCGATGGTTTGCGTCTGCTCGTATTCGATTTATATACCCTGCTCACTTTGATGATGGGCTTAGCCGGTTTGGGCTTCGGTTTCTCGATGCGCTTTGAAATGGCAGGCACCTTGGTTGGTTCCGGTTTGGGTTTCGGTTTTACAACAGGTTCCGGCCTTGGCGCAGGTTCGGCTTTGGGCGTTTCCGGTTCTGGCTCCTTGATTTCTTCAGGTGGAGGCTCAGCGACTGGAGTTTTGACAACCGGTTCTGGTTCTTGTTTGCCTGCCGCGTCTGCGGGATCGTCGAGCAGAGATTCCATTACCGATGAGGACATCATGTGAAATGGCTTGATGGCAGGCTGCTCAGGTTGCTTGGAGCGAAACCCGGATCCGAATAATAGTGCTACCAACAAAAGCAGATGAAGTCCTGTGGATACCAAAACACAATGTTTCTGAAGGCGGCTCATGATCAATTGGCCAATTCGTTTTTGAAATAGATGTTCTGCATGCCTAGTTGCTTTGCCTTATCCAGAACGGCGTAAACATTACCCCAAGCAGCCTTCAGGTCTCCACGGATGACAAGCACTAAATTTGGGTTTTCTCCGAAGGCAGATGCCAGTTCACTTTGGATTGCCTCAATGGTAAATGCTTGTTTATCTATGAAGTATTCCCCGCTGGTATCTACCTCGATTAATTTTAGATCTCTTTTCTCCGGAGCGCTGTCAGCGACCTTGCCCTTCGGTAAGTCCAGACGCAATCCTTGCTCCATTAGTGGAGTTGTTATCATGAAAATAATCAACAGAACAAACGCCAGATCCAGCAAAGGAGTGATGTTGATATCGCTCAGCGTGACGAGAGCTGTCTTTTGTGTGTATCGGCGCATGATTTGAATTGTTCAATGACCAAGAATAATTCACTGGAACGTAACAAGGAAATAAAATAGCACCAAAAGGAGGATCAGGGCAAAAATGATTTTTGAATATTTAAATTTGATTTCAGTAAGGGATCGTAATTCTCCCTCTCCGCCGGAATGCAGAGGGGATTGACAGGTCGTACAGGCATTGAGGGATCTAGCCATCTTGTGCTTACATCTTTTGCATACGACGAAAAGGTGTGATCCACATGCACGGCATCTAGTTCGGTTGGGTTCATTGCCAGCCCTGCATTTGATACAGAGAGTCTTTACCGGTTTTGATGGTTGAACTGTTGGCATTTAGAGACGGGGCGATAACCTATTGATCGGGTATAAATTCAGTTTCAACTTTGGAGGCGAGTTCCTGAGCGAAATTGTCCATCTCTACGCTTAACACGCGGATGTTGTGCACAAGCCAATTGTATCCAAACATGGAGGGGATGGCTACCAACAGACCTGCTACTGTCGTTGCAAGTGCCCCCGCAACGCCTGGTGCAATGGTTGTCAATTGAGCGTTCTGTTGGCTTGCAACGCTGGCGAAGACACTCATGACACCCCAAACTGTTCCAAGCAAGCCTATAAATGGAGCTCCGCTGACTGCGATGGCCAGAAGGATTAGTCCTGATTCAAGTTTGAGGGATTCTTGTGCAACCCCTCGCTCCAAAGCTCGTTTGACATGCTCCATGGATTTCAGGGAAATCATCCCTTTATCTGTGTTTCCCTTTTCTTCATGACGCTTTTGGCATGAAGAAAGTTCCGTGTTGCCTGCATCATAAATCGTGTAAAGAGGGCAACCGTCGACATGGATGTTGCGTTCGAAGATGTCCGTGAGCTTTTTCTGCTGGCGAAACTCTAAATCGAAAAGACGGTTCAGCTTCCTTGCGCGACGGATTTGCATGGTTTTGGCTGCCATGACTGACCATGCAAAAATAGAAAATACGACCAGAACGATAATAATCGCCTTGCCTTCAGGGCGAGCTTCGCTCCACACATATAAAAATTCTATTTGGCTGGCTGCTAAAAGTATTGGAATCATTTGATCTGGACTTAAGGATTAAAGACATCTCTAGCCTGAATCCTTAACATATCTTATCGGCATATTCAAAAAATACTGTAGACAAATTTTCAATAAATGAATCATTTTTAGAAAAACAGAAGATTTCTATTGAATACCGCGGCTGTTCTGAGCGAAATTTTAATAAAATCTAACCGCCCAAAAAATATGACTGGACAATGTTTCACATCCATCAGCCTGAACAACTTGTTGGTTCTACTCATGACCTGCGCGAGCTTGAATGCAGCCATTCCTCATCTTGTTGCTCATCGTGGGGCCTCTTATGATGCACCCGAGAATACCATTCCCTCAGTGATGCTTGCCTGGAAAAAGGAGGCGGACGCAACCGAGGTAGACATTCACATGACGCGCGATCATCGTGTAGTGGTTATTCATGATTCATCGACTGAACGCACCACCGGTTCCGATTTCAAGGTTGCCGAGACCGACTATAAGCAGCTTGTGCCACTCGATGCAGGAAAGTGGAAAGGAGATGCTTATGATGGAACGCGCATTCCCTTGCTCAGCGAAGTCTTGAGCAAGGTGCCTGAAGGTAAAAGAATTTTTGTGGAGATTAAATGCCCTTCCACGGTGCTTCCGTTTCTTCAAAAGGTTGTCGCTGACTCCGGCCTTTTGAGCCATCAGACAGTTTTTATTGCCTTCGACTGGGAAACGATTCGTGAAGCCAAGGCACGTTTTCCGGAAAGTGACTGTTTTTGGCTCTCAGGCTTTAAAAAAGACAAGATCACGGGCAAATGGAATCCAAGCCCCAGTTTTGTGATCGAGCGAGCTTTGAATGCGGGTGTCGATGGAGTGGATGTTTATCATGGAGGACCTGTAGACAAGGGTTTTGTGGATTCCGCGCATGACAAAGGGCTTGAGGTGCATGTTTACACCGTCAATGACAGGGAGGATGCACTTCGGATGTTGGATGCGGGCGTTGACGGCATCACTACAGATAGACCGGCTTATCTACGAGCCATTTTAAAAAAATAGTCCTCGTTCGGCGTCTAGTGTTTTATTCAAGTGCGGCCATCGTGCGGATCGGTATTCCCTTTGAGCTCAGGTAATCCTTTACATCAGAGACGGTGTATTCGCCAAAGTGAAAGATACTTGCCGCCAGCACTGCATCTGCTTTTCCTGTCTCAAGCACCTGCGCCATGTGCTCGAGATTGCCAGCCCCTCCGCTCGCGACAACTGGTACGGAAATAGATTCACTGATGCGTTTTGTAATGACCAAATCATATCCAGCTTTTGTGCCATCTGCATCAATACTATTGAGCACAATTTCACCCGCCCCGTAGCCTACCACCTTGCGAGCCCATTCAACTGTGTCCATTCCGGTACTCTTACGTCCGCCATGTGAGAAAACTTCCCACCGATCATCGCTTACTCTTTTGGCGTCTATCGAAACAACAATACACTGACTCCCAAATTTTTTCGCCCCCTCTTGGATTAATTCGGGATGAGATATTGCTGCGGAATTGATGCTTATCTTGTCAGCACCAGCTTTCAGCATGATGGACATATCGTCCAACGTGCGAATTCCGCCCCCAACGGTCAAGGGCATGAAGCAACAATCGGCAGCCCGTTCAATAACGTCTACCATCGATGATCTGTCATGAGCGCTGGCGGTGATATCAAAAAACACCATTTCGTCCGCGCCCTGATCGTTGTATCTCAGGGCGAGTTCGACTGGATCACCCACATTCCTGAGCTCCCCCGCTTCAGCTCTACCAAACTGAACTCCTCGGGTGACTTTTCCATCATGCACATCCAGGCATGGAATGACTCGTCGTGCCAACATGTAATACAAATATGTGAAACGGGCGAGGTTTCATAGTCGAAAACGGATTCTTGTTAGTCTGGGCGCTGGGAATTACCGCTTTGCTGGGCTGAAATATCCCTTTTTGTTGATGAATTGGCCTTTAGAATAAAGCGTAGCATTAAGGGAGTTTATGGGGGTCGCGGATGAAAAAATGTAGCCAATATCATTAAGATCGCTCATTATTTCACTTTTCGTCCTCGGTTTTTGGGCAGTAATTTTGATGACCGCATTCTTCAAGGACATTTTATTGCGTTTTGCCCGAGGTTGCTTGAGAGACTCTATGTTGGGCTGTTTTTTTGCCTCGTTCATTGTCGATGCCAAGGCATCATCAATGCGTTGAATTTGTTCAACAAGTTCCATTCTTTCTTGCTTCAGGTTCTTGCGCAATTCAAGGAATTGCTGGACAGGATCTTTCTTCTTATTTTTTGATTCCATAAACTTTACTCACATCACCTTTTTGTTTTGGGTCCACTATTTACTCCTCGAAAATTATTGGTCATGAACAATAAGTCATCAACGATCATCATCATGAAGGTTGAACTTCTTGCATATTTGCATACTATAAATTGGAGGATTTTTATTACACGAAAAAGTTATTCACTCAAGAAATTTTTCAAAAAACGGGATAAAAATGTGTAAATAGTCATCTGAATGAAATTCACTTTTTATATGTAAGTAAATGCAGTAATATTTAGTCAAGAGAGAATAAAGTTAATAATTCTTTCCCGAAAATACGAATAATGAGGATGCAATTCTCTGAATTGCTCTAACTTGATACGGACTTCGGTCCTCCTCCTGAATTTATATTCGATCCAACATGATATGAATAATAGAAGATACCGCGACGTCTGTTTTAATAATCAACACCTCTTAAACTCGTGGGCGGCCAGCAGCTTGCTGGATTTTTGATCCCATGTTAAAAAAACATAATGAAAAAAATGACGACTCAAATCGCCCTCAAAGCATCCACATTTCTTGTCTTGGTGGTTTACATGACCGGATGCGCCAGTGGGGTAAACAATCCCTCCGGAGTTGCTGTGACCGAAATGCAATCCGATGAAAGAGGTTTTGTCACGGGCACGGGTATCGAGTCGCAGGATCTTGTTTCCGTCACAGATAAAATGGCACGCAGTTTGGTAAACACACCAGAGATCAATGATTTCTCAGGCATGCCTCGTATCGTGTTGGACCCAGTGATCAACAACACTCGCTTCCCGATCCAGCAGGGCATTTTTCTGACACGTATTCGGTCGCTGCTCAATTCCCGAACTCGGGGTAAAATGCGATTTCTTGCTCGGGAACGTATGGATGCTCTGCGCGCAGAAAGAGAAATGAAACGAACTGGCGAACTGACAAGTTCCTCTGATCCTAATGTTCAGGAGTTCAAGGGGGCCGATTTCTTTCTAACGGGTAAACTGGATGGGCAAACAACCCGGACATCCGCTGGAACTAGCGATTATGTGCTTTATTCCTTTCAATTAATTGACGCCCGAACTTCAGAAATTATCTGGGAGGATTTCTCTGAACTGAAAAAGCAGGGTCTGGAAGATGCGTCTTATCGCTAGTAGATTTTGGTCTGCGATTGAGTTCCATTGCTTATGCTTCTCCATACCCTCACTCTAAGGTGGTTGTTGCTTGCTTTGGTGGCAGGAAGTATGAGTGGGTGTGCCACACCGTCAGCACCTTATCGGCCGCCGTGGACTGGAGATCCCCTGGTCGATGGCCAGCATGCTGTGGTCAATGCTCCTCCGAAGGACAAGGTTATGTGGCAGATGATTACCGCCAGATCGGCGCTTTTTCAAAAGAAGTATGACCTTGCCGAAGATCTGCTGGACGATGTGCTACGATCTATTGAGAACCGTTATGGAAAAGACAAGGAAGCTCGTAAATCACGAAAACTTTTTCAGGATGAGGCTGGGAAATTCTTCATCGGGGAACCCTATGAAAGAGTAATGGCATACTATTATCGGGGTATCCTTTATTGGATGGCCGGCCAACCCGACAATGCACGTGCGTGTTTTCGAAGCGCCCAACTTCAGGATAGTGATTCTGAAAAGAATGAATTTCGAAATGACTACGTGTTGATGGATTATCTGGAGGGTTTGACTTCCTTGAAACTCAGCGCTTCCGCGGATTCCAATTACATGCGAGCCACCAACTCGGCAAGATTGGCCATTCCTCCCCCTTACCGGTCATCAGATAATGTGCTGATATTTACCGATTATGGCGCGGGACCGACCAAATACGCATCGGGTGCTTACGGCGAACAGCTCAAGTTCAAAGAAGGCCGTTCCAGTGCCCGTGAAATCAAGATTGCTTCAGGTCATGACGAAATTCATCTGGGGCCTTATGACGATTTGACGTACCAGGCGTCTACGCGTGGAGGCAGGCTAATGGACCACATATTGGCTAATCAAGCCGTTTTCAAATCGACCACGGATGCAGCTGGCGATGTCGCACTCATGAGTGGGATCGTCTTGGCTCATGGCAGGAATACACAGGAAGTGGGTTTAGGGCTGGTTGCAGCTGGGCTGGTCAGTAAAATATTCTCAACGGCAGCGACCCCTGATGCGGATACGCGTGACTGGGATAATTTACCGCAATACCTGACCTTTGGGACAATGAGTCTACCTCCAGGGCGGCATATCCTGACTCTTCGATACCTCGATGCTGCCGGCAATGAAATTTCAAATCTTACGCGCACGGAAAATATTCAAGTGAATGCTTCTCCAAAGGACACCGTCCTTTACTTCAGCGACACCAAACAACAAATCCCCTAGATCAAATGAAATTATCTGCAATCATCGCCCTCATGGCTGCTATGCTCACTCTCTCAACCATTGGGTGCAAGACTCGTGGTGCTTACGTGGCTGAAGTGCCGGACGGTTACGATCTCGAAAATCAGACTGAATTCGTGCTCATGAACAAGCGCGTTGCCAAATCGGTTACCGTGGCAGGCATTCAAGAACGCGTGCTGGCGGATGGGCGACTTGCAGTGACTGCCAATGTTCTGAGTAAAGATCGCAGACGCATTCAGGTTCAGATCAGTTGTGTTTTCAAAGATCAAAACGGTTTTTCGACAGGTGATGAAACTTCATGGAACACGCTTATTTTGACAGAGAACGCTCAAGAAGCTGTAAGATTCATGTCTATGAATGAAAAGGCTCGCAAATACACCATTCGAGTGCGTGAAGCCCGGTGATTTGAACAAAGCCTCATTGGCAAAGAGCCATCGTTTCGCAGGCTTCATGATTCAGGCTAGATCATACCATGATGCCTCATCGATATGGCTGTTGTCCTCCAGGATTGTGCGGTGATATCCGGCGCCTATCTGGTATGAGGTTGGAAATGTTGGCGTAACATCAAATAAGCATTCTAGTATAAATTTTGGCTTTTCAATTGTGACCATTTATCGGTCCATCTTGTTGATGCGTTTACATACATTGAGAAGAATTACATGCAGTCTGTATTTTCAAAATCAGGTGACAATGTCTTTGATTACCTTTGCTCCCTCCACCCCGGTCAATCGTTGATCCAGGCCAAGGAAAGGAAATGTCAGTCTTTGGTGGTCGATTCCAAGTTGATTGAGAATGGTTGCATTGAAATCATTTACATGTACGGGGTTCTCTACCACGTTATAACTGAAATCGTCGGTCTGGCCATAAGTGATGCCTGATTTGATACCTCCGCCTGCCATCCATGTCGTGAAGCAGCGTGGGTGATGATCGCGGCCGTAATTATCCCGAGCAAGTTTTCCCTGGCCAAACGTAGTACGCCCGAATTCTCCACCAAAAACAATCAGTGTTTCGTCCAGTAAACCGCGATTCTTCAGATCCTCGATGAGGGCTGCCGCCGGTTGGTCCACGTCATGACATTGGCCACGCATTTTTTTTGGAAGACTAACATGGTGATCCCATCCGCGGTGGAACAGCTGCACAAAGCGCACATCGCGCTCAACCATGCGACGAGCCAATAAACAATTGCGTGCAAAGGATCCGCTCTTTTCAACTTCAGGACCGTAAAGGTCCAGGACATGTTTGGGCTCGCCTGCCAGTTCGGTTAATTCAGGCACGGATGCCTGCATGCGAAAGGCCATTTCCTGTTGCGCAATGGTTGTCTGAATTTCAGGATCACCTAAGGTATTAGCATGTTCCTGATTCAGCTCCGTCACCAGGTCCAACATTTTTTTCCTGCTTCTCCGGTTGACTCCGTCTGGATTGGAAAGGAACAGGACTGGGTCGCCTTCCGGTTGCAATGATACCCCTTGATGTCTGGATGGAAGGAAACCCGATCCCCAGAGGCGACTGTAAAGCGCTTGCACATTGCCACTGCCACCAGTCCAGAATGCGGAATTAAGCACCATGAAGTCGGGCAGATTTTTATTCATGGAACCTAGTCCATAACTCAACCAGGAACCTAAACTGGCTTTACCGGGGATTTGTGAACCCGTGCAGAAAATGGTTTTTGCAGGATCGTGATTAATAGCGTCTGTATGCGTGGACTTAATGATGCAGAGATCATCTGCTTTCCCGGACAGGTGTGGTAACAACTCACACATGTGAATCCCATTTTGACCTTGAGGACTAAACTTGAACATGGAAGGGGCCACCATCTGGTCTCTTCCCTTGGTCATGGCGGTGACGCGCTGTCCATTACTGACAGATTTTGGAAGTGGTTTGTTGAATTGCTTGTGCAAATCAGGTTTGTAATCGAACAAATCCAATTGACTTGGCGCACCCGCCATGAAGAGGAAGATGACTCTTTTGGCTTTGGGGGTAAAATGGGTGCCGCCAGGTGAGTTCAGACCTGAACCACGTGTCGGCATCGATCCAAACACGGTCGCCCCTAATCCCATCGCGGAGGCACGGAGGAAGCTGCGACGTGATTGCAGGTTCTGATATTCCTGGATCGGATCAAGGTCAATGAGCGAGTTCTTGAAATTCATGGGGAATAAAGCGAGCAAGCGGTTATTGTCGAGTCTTTACAATGTCAAGGTTGAGTAGTGCATGAGTCAACATCGTCCACGATGCTAATTCGATGGAATCATCGTTCGATGTATTTCCACTGAGATAACCTGATGTCAACGCCTGAGCGGCATCCATATTTTTGTGGTAGTGCTCACGGAATGATGCAAGAGCTTGCTTCAGAGCCGTGGCTTCCGTATCTGTTGGTAATTGTGATGTGATGGTTTCGTACGCTCTCTCGATTCTGTGTGCATCCTTCCAATCCGTGTTTTCGAGGATGCTTTGAGCGCAATGAGCTGCTGCGCTGAAAAACTGAGGCTCGTTCATTAGCATCAACGCCTGTAGCGGGGTGTTGGTGCGCTCACGTCTGGCAATACATGCTTCACGCGTTGGCGCATCAAAAATCGTCATCTGTGGAGGTGGTAACCCACGTTTCCAAAAGGTGTAGACACTCCGGCGAAAGGCTTTTTTACCATCATCCGCTTTAAAGATTCTGGGATAGGAAGAAGGCATGGCGACAATCTGCCATAGTTTGGCCGGTTGGGGAGGTTTAACGCTTTTACCCAACATGTCGTGGTTCAAAAGCCCGCCTGCCATCAATACCTGATCCCTTACCATTTCAGAATCCATACGAAACCTTGATCCGCGAGCGAGGAGGCGATTTTCAGGATCATTGATTCTTGATTCTGAATTCATTTTTGATGATTGCTGGTAGCTTTCTGACATGACAATGGCACGCATCAGCTGCTTGATGTCCCAGCCCGATTCCATGAATTGCAGTGACAGATAGTCCAGCAATTCAGGATGACTCGGTCGATCACCCTGAGCGCCGAAATCTGCCGAGGTTTTCACCAGACCGGTTCCGAAACATTGTTGCCAAAAACGGTTGACCGCAACCCTTGCAGTGAGGGGATTGTATGGAGCAACAACCCAGTTCGCCAAATCCATGCGTGATTTAAGATCACCTGTAGACTGAAGCGGAGGGAGGAAGCCGGGTGTGTTTCTTTGCACAGGTTCGCCCGGTTGATCATAAACGCCCCGCTTCAAGATATGTGCCTGAAGAGGTTCCTGGCGTTCTTTCATGACGAGGGCAGCCGGTACAGCCATCTGTACTTCGTCACGAGCTTTTTTAAGTTGTTCTAAATCTTTTTTGAGAGAGGCTTGAAGAGCTTTGTCGTCTTCACTCAATGAATCCTCCGCCCCTTTTTCGGGCGATAGCTCTTTGAGTCTCGGTTCAAGCTTCTTGATATCTTAGTTAAATGCGTAGAGCTGGTCCTTCTGGTGAGGGCTAGGCATATCGATGTAAGG
>JBDQII010000111.1:0-12260 GCA_040264395.1 Verrucomicrobiota bacterium | reverse complement strand
TTAGATTGTCCGCAAGATCCCTGTTCAGCAATAATCCTTCTTCTTTTCTGTTTTCGCTCAGCAGGCCCATCCCTTGTGCCAGGCGTTTGGTAGGTGTGGAGTAAGTGCTTTCCCGTTCCATTACCAACACTCTCCCGGAATCAACTCGATCCAGACCAAAACATGCCCGGAGTGTTTCAGTGCGCCCGGCGCCTACAAGACCGGCGACCCCGTAGATCTCGCCTTTGCGCAGTCGAAAGGATGCAGATTTGGGCTTGATGCGGCCACGCAGGCCTTGGATTTCAAGTGCCGGTTGTCCAACACTATGCTCTTTTCGAGGGTATATATCCTTCATTTCCCGACCCACCATTTGATGGATGATATGCTGAATATCAGCCTTTTTCATATCGCCAGTGCCTACGGATTCGCCATCTCTTAGAACCGTATATCGGTCACTGATCGTCTGGCATTCTTCCAGGAAATGACTGATGTAGACGACACTGACTCCCGATGCCTTGAGCAGATTGATGACACGAAATAGATTTTGAACATCCACCTGAGTCAGGCTGCTGGTCGGCTCATCCATGATCAAAACCTTCGGTTTGCCGATCAGCGCCCGGGCGATTTCGACAACCTGCTGTTCGGCAATGCTTAAGCGGTTGACCGGGATGTCGAGAGGTAATTGTTCGTGCTCAAGTTGCTGAAGCGCTTCCGTGGCGCGTGCTTTCTGTTCGGAAATGCGGCGCCACCCCAAGGCGCTGGGTTCATCCCCAAGCGTGATGTTCTCCATCACAGACAAATCAGGCGCGAGATTCAACTCCTGATATATCATGGCAATGCCACACATGCGCGCATGATGAGGATTACTGGGATTGAAAGGAGATCCGTCGAGAAGAATCGATCCCTCGTCTGGTTTATGCACGCCACTCAGGATTTTCATGAGCGTGCTTTTGCCAGCACCGTTTTCGCCAATCAGCGTATGCACTTCAGACGGCCCCACCTCGAAGCTTACTCCGCGTAATGCGTGTGTGGCTCCAAAGCGTTTTCGAACGCCTTCCATTTTCAGGCGCTTGGTTGGGGTGGTCGTCATGAAAATTCTGAGTCCAAGTTTGCTTCAATGCATCATCGGACACGATTGATCTGTGTCATTGGTTCAGATACTCATCAAGGGGAGGATTCAGCAATCTTTGTGATTCTTCTTCATTGAGATTTTCGGGGCTGATCATGACGACACCGGTATCAATGCGTTTCTCGACCTTTTTGCCATCGAGATGTGCTGCCAAGGTCATCACGCCTTCGTAACCCATCTTTACTGGATCCTGAACCACCAGTCCTTGCACATCTCCGCTCTCCATGTCCTTGATAGATTGTGATCCCGCATCGAAACCAATCATTTTAACCTCTCCATTACCACGGCCGATTTCGCGCAGGGCTTTGGTCATTCCGATGGTTGAGTTTTCATTCACGCAAAAAATGGCATCCACTTCCTGGCCGAAGCGATTTAGTAAGTTCTGTGAATTCTGATAGGCTGTCTCCCTTGTAGGACCTGCGTACAGGTCGGAGGAGATGAGTTCAATATCAGGATACTTTGCGAGCGCCTTCAGAAAACCATTTTCGCGGTTTTCGGTGCTGGCGGAGCCAACGGCATACCGCAAGAGAATGACTTTACCTTTGTTCTCCAACTGCTGGGCCATATAGTCTCCAGCCATCTCACCGCCCTTGAGATTATCTGTTGCCACAAAGCTCACGTAATTGGTTGTTTCCAGACCGGAGTCGATAATAACCACAGGAATACCCGATTTTTGAGCGCTTTCAACCGGGCGAACGAGTGCTTTGGCATCAAGAGGAGCTAGCACGATACCATCCACACCTTTGACAGTAAAACTCTCAACCAGTCCCATTTGTTGATCTCGGTCATCTTCCTTGAGTGGGCCCTTCCAGATGATTTCCACCGATTTGCCTTGTGCGGTAAGTTCCTTTTCGGCTTTTCGAGCCCCGGCATGAATGGATTGCCAGAACTCGTGGGTGGTTCCTTTGGGAATGACCGCAATTCGAATAGTGTCATCCTTGGCAGCGGGGCCGCAACCTACCAGCCAAAGACCGCACAAACCTGAGAAAAAAGATTTCCAGTGGATTTTCATGGCGCGATCTTAGTCACTTCAGTGGGTTTTTCAATGATTTTGGTGATGGCTCGCCCTTGTTTTCCTGAGGCAGGGTTTAAAAAATCAATTTCAAACATTCATTCACTGGAATAAGATTGCCACATGGATATCTTAAGAGGCTACCGTTTTAGCGGCATACTACGACAGATCAGAAGCCTGTTTGTTGGATTGCTGGCCTTTGCTAATATCATCCATTCCATTGAAGCCGAGAACCGTAGACCCAATATCGTCCTCATCCTTTGTGATGATCATCGCTACGACGCCATGGGGTTCATGGGGCACCCTTTCATTGAGACCCCTCACATGGATCGCTTAGCGGCAGATGGGGCGCATTTTGAAAATGCTTTCGTTACGACATCGCTGTGCAGTCCGAGCCGGGCATCCATCCTGACTGGTATGTATGCTCATCGCCATGGAGTGATTGATAATTACAATCCTGTGAGCGAAGAGTTGACCTTTTTTCCTCAATTACTTCAGGAATCGGGCTACGAAACGGCTTTCATAGGTAAATGGCACATGGGGGGCAACATAGATGATCCCCAGCGCGGATTTGACCATTGGTTGAGTTTCAAAGGACAGGGTGTTTACTGGACCGATCCTTCAAAATCCTCCGTGAAGGGTCGATATGTTCCACAAGCAAGTCGGGATGGATACAACGTAAATGGAGAGGACCGGGTTGGCCAGGAAGGATACATCACCGACGAGTTGTCTCAATTCACTCTGGAATGGTTGAATCAACGCAAATCGGAGAAGCCCTTCTTTCTTTATGTTTCCCACAAGGCAGCACATGCAGATTTCATTCCTGCGGAAAGACATGCTTATCGATATAAAGACCAGAAACTCCCTGTTCATAAGGATTGGAAAGGCAATAAAGTAATCGAACAAGGAAAACCCTTATGGGTTCAAAACCAACGAAACAGTCGGCACGGCATCGAATATGCCTACTACACTCACTTGGATATGGAGCAATATTACCAGCGTTATTGCGAAACATTGCTGGCTGTTGATGACAGTGTAGGTGAGCTAATGCATTGGCTCGATGAATCGGGGGAATCAGAGAACACACTGGTTCTCTACATGGGTGATAATGGGTTTTTATTTGGCGAACATGGATTGATTGATAAACGTAATGCCTATGAAGAATCCATGCGCATCCCTCTGATGGTAAAGTTTCCTGGTGTGGTTTCAAAGGGGCTCAAAGTGCCATCCATGGTGGCCAATATCGACATTGCTCCCACCTTGCTGGATGTGGCTGGCGTCAGGATTCCCGAGCACATGGACGGAAGATCGTTTTCTCCAATGCTGAAAGGAAAAAACACGCCTTGGCGGCAATATTTACTTTATGAGTATTTCTGGGAAAGGAATTACCCGCAAACGCCGACCACGCATTCTCTGCGAGGGGATCGTTTCAAGTATATCCGCTATCATGGAATATGGGACAAGGATGAGCTGTATGATTTGGAATCAGATCCTGATGAATTACAAAACTTAATCAGAGAACCTCAATATCAATCCAGAATCAAAGACATGAATCGAGTGCTTTTTGACATGCTGGAATTGAGTAAGGGGACAGAGATTCCGTTGCAGCGAGACCGCGGAACACAGTTTTTCCATAGAGCTGCAGACGGGTCTTCAGCATCTGGCTTTACTTCTGATTTTTACCAATAAGCCTTCAACCCCCTTTCTCCAACACTTCAATCTCACGAGTAAAGGAGCATAAATTTGGTTGATTGAAACCTCAGGTTCCTTGGGAGGTCCCCAGAACTTTCATGCCCGACGGGTTCGGTTTTTCGCGGGCTGAACTCACGTCCTCGGTGTTGATGCAGTGGTTTCGCTGGTTTCTTTCAGCCAATGATCATGTCGCCCTTTTTGGCAACGGGGAGCATGGTTACATACGTTCCTTTCAGAATCTGCTTATTTTCCAATAAAACAGGGGTAATTCCCGCTCGTATTCTTCCGGGAAATTCCGAAGTGTGACATTTCCGAACGCATCCCTTGAATGGCAAGGACAGCAATTAAGCATGATATTTTTACTCAAGCATCTTTTTCTCACCCCGTAATCTCCTTGCACAATGGGCTGAGCTTTAATTAAAAGTTCTATGTGCCTAAAACACGTGTCATCGCCGTTGCGAATCAAAAAGGAGGGGTTGGAAAAACCACAACCACAGTGAACCTGGCCGCTTGCCTGGCGGCTGATGGGTTCCGTGTCCTCTTGATTGATGTGGATTCACAGGCGAATGCAACCAGTGGCCTGGGTCTTGAGAAGGAAGAGGGCGCAAGTGCTTATCGCCCTTTGTTGGGCGAAGGGACCTTGTCGGAGAAAATTAAATCCACCTCATATGAAGGTTTGGACATTATCCCCTCCGAAGTCGACCTCTGTGGGGCCGAGATTGAATTGGCTCAAAGTGAGCGTCACCTCCATCGTTTTCGCGAAGCGCTTCAAACCATTGTTGATTCCAAAAGGTATGATGCTGTGCTCATCGACTGTCCGCCTTCACTGGCTGTGATTACGCTGAACGCTTTTTGTGCTGCAGATTACCTCCTGGTCCCGCTTCAATGTGAATACTACGCATTGGAAGGGGTTGCGATGCTTACGCGAGTGATGAACCAGCTCAAGGAGTCAGGTGCCAATCCGGAGCTTAAATTACTCGGTGTGTTGATGACCATGTTTGATGCACGCACTCGTCTGTCGCACCAAGTTGTTGAAGAGGTGCGAGGCTATTTTGACGAAGATGTTTTTGATACGGTGATCCCCAGAACAACCCGTCTTGCCGAGGCGCCCAGTCATGGTAAAGCCATCATTGACTACGATCCTTACAGTGCCGGAGCTGCAGCTTATGAAGTTTTGACAAGAGAAGTGGTGTCCAAACTCCAGTTGGAACATCCAAGTAAACCCCAAGCACCTACTTCAGATACATCGGACAACCTTTGATCAAGACTCGTGGGACTGGTGCGTTGCACTCTTGAAACAGGGCACTTTTATCCCTGTGAACTCTTTTTCAAGTCTTTGAAAGACTTACCATAACTGATTGTGATAATAAAAGCCTTCTACTGATGATGAAAATTTCTCATCTACGCACGCTATGTTGTTTGCAAGCAGCTTGCTTGTTTTTTTGTTTCTCAGCGAATGCTGCCGCCCCCGCACAGGGAAGTGATCTGCTCAAGACAGATATTCTCGGGGTTTTTGCGCATCCAGATGATGAAACAGGCGTGGCCTCAACTCTGGCTCACTATGCGCTGGGTGAGGGGAAAACAATTGTAAACACCTACTGCACTCGCGGTGAGGGCGGAGGCAACATGGTCGGCACTCAATATGGTCCATCGCTTGGTGTCCTGCGGGAAATCGAGTTGCGCGATTGCCTGACTAAGCTCGGGGTAAGGCATTGGTATTTTCTGGAGCAGGTTGATTTTGCATATACCGAAAGTATCTGGGCTACTTTGGAACGTTGGAACAAAGAGGAAGCACTCGAGAGACTGGTGCGCATCATTCGCAATCATCGGCCGGAAATTATCATGACCATGAACCCTGCTCCGCGACCAGGGCAACATGGCCATCATCAGGCGGCCGGTGTGCTGGCAACCGAAGCCTTTCGACTGGCGGCTGACCCCTCTGCATTTCCAAAACAAATCGAACGCGAAGGCATAAATCCCTGGCAAGTGCGCAAACTGTATTACGGAGGTTCCATGGGGGATCATCAAGCTGTGATCGAATCCACCGCGGTCATCCGGGACGGTCTCTCCGCGGGGCAAGTGGCAGGTGAGGCCCTTTCGAATCATCGCTCTCAGGGCTTTGGTCGAATGCGGGGAGCGACATGGCTCCAACGGCCCCGGACTTTTTCACTCGTCCATTCAGTCGTTCCATTCATGAATGATGAAAGGGATTTGTTCCGGGGCTTGCCGTTCAAGGTAGATGATTTGATGCCGCCGCTGATTGCATCACCACTAATCAAGCTTCCGCGCGCTGCTCTATTGAAAATTCGATTTGTGACGCGTCCGGGAATTGAGCGCTACAAGGCATGGTCACGGGAGCAATTCATTGAGCATCTTTCTCAGGAATTCGCTGCGGATGTTCCCATGGTGGCAGGTGAATGGAATGATGTAGTTTTAGAAATAGGTAACCCTGGCAAAGATGCTGTTGAAGGTGAAGTGACGTTTCACTTACCGAAGGATTGGCAGGTTGACCCCAGCGTCCTGCAGTATTCGCTCAAGGGACATCTCGAACTTGAAACGTCCGTCAGAGTGAAACCTCCTGCGGGCTTTCCGCCAGATGGAAGCATCCGTATGAAGACCGAAGTAAACGGGGTATCCATCTCAGCAGAGGCCAATCTCCATCCCGTACCCGCAGGAATAATATCAAGAATGCCTGAGGGTGGTCTGGATTGGGATAGCCCTTTTTGGGGCAGGGTAAAGCCTCTGCATATTTTACCCGAACACAGGATTCAAGGCAAAGTGGAAGACGCGGAAGACAGCAGTGCTTTGGTGAAGTTAGCTCATGATCGAGCCTTTGTTTATATTGAAGCCAATGTCATGGATGATCAGGTTGTATCAAATATCGAACCCAATGATATTCGAGGTCATTGGCGGAGTGATTCAGTGGAAGTCTGCCTTGATCCTAAAGGGGGGAGTGAAGACAGTTTTTCGACTTTTAAACTAGGTATCTTTCCCTTTGACTCCAACGGTCAGGTGCGCGCCGCCCGCGACGCCGATGCCAACCAGGGGCCTGCAGAGGAAACCGCCCCGGGAACGGAATTGATTTCACTTCGAACGGATCAGGGTTATCTGATCAGGGCGAAAATTCCATTCAACGAAATTGGGTCCCACCTCAGCTCCGGTAGCCGCTTGGGCTTTAATATCATTATCTACGATGGAGATAAAATGGATGCTGAGCCTGGTGAAAATATTAATGAATCGCGACTGGCCTGGGCTCCCCGATCAGGTGTACAGGGACGACCTGAAGATTGGGGTCGGCTGGACCTTGAGTAACTGCTATCAATAAAATCATGTTGCGAACTCACATCGTCAATGATCTTGGGAGCCAGGAGTTGGCTCCGTATCGCAGCATGCGCAAGATGACCGATCAAAGGCGTCAAGGACTTTTTGTGGCTGAAGGGCTAAAAGTTGTCACTCGTCTGCTAGAAACGGAATTCAACATTCGCTCACTGCTACTCACTCAATACTGGTTCGATTCACTGAAAGAAAAACTTGAGCATCGTCAGGAAAGCATCGACATTTTTATCACAGACAAGAAAGGGATAGAAAAACTAACTGGTTTTGGTTGTTTTCAGGCTATAAAAGCTGTTGCAGAAGTGCCGTCTTCCCCTGATCTTGACGTCCTTTGTCAATCAGCCGCTTCGCCAAAATTTTTTGTTGCCATTGATGGGCTCAGCAGTGCTGAGAACGTAGGAGCGCTGGTTCGCAATGCTGTTGGGTTTGGCGCTCAATTAATGATTGTCGGGCAAGATTCCTGTAGCCCGTATATCCGACGGGCCGTGCATGCCAGTATGGGAACGGTATTTAAAATACCAGTATTCCATTCCAGAAACCTGACAGAAACTCTTGGTTCTCTTCGCAAGCTGGGTGTCCGGATGGTTGCGGCTCATCCTCATACGGATAAGGTTTCATTGTATCAGACAAATTTCAATCAAGACGTTTGCGTGATCCTCGGGAGTGAGGGAGATGGGCTTTCTGAAGATATTCTCTCCTGTTGCGATGATCAGGTATTGATCCCGATGGCTCACGATACGGATTCACTGAATGTTGCCAGTGCCGCTTCTGTTTTTTTTTATGAGGTGATGCGACAGAGAACCTCCTGATCAAAAATTGACTGTGGTGGTTTCGAGAAGCCCGCCCTAACCCCGGTTCGAATTATTGACGACGAAAGTTGCAAATTGGTGGTTTCCGCTTTATCTCTGGATGACAATTAAATTCATTCTGTTACTGGTTTGATACCAGCTTACAACTTAATAAAAAAACTTATGTTTTGGATCGTTCTCATAGGAACTTTGTTGATTGGTGTTTGGGCGCAGGCCAAGGTCAAAAGCTGTTTTGCACACTACAGCCAAATTCGTGCGCACAACGGTTACAGCGGAGGTGAGGTCGCCGCTCGGATTCTCCGGTCTGCGGGTATAAATGATGTCGGTATACACATTCAGCATGGACAGCTCAACGATCACTATGATCCCATCCGCAAACGCCTGGTGCTCTCTGATCAAAATTACCATGGTACGTCCATTTCAGCGATTGCCGTTGCAGCTCATGAATGCGGTCATGCCTTGCAGCACCAACAGTCTTACGGACCACTCAATCTGAGGATGGCATCTGTTGGGATCACCTCTTTCGCCAATGGCATGCTTACTTGGATCATGATTGGTGGACTATTCCTTGGATTTATCCCATTCCAGATCGCACTGCCTTTGCTCGCTCTCTGCTGGGGAGTCATCATGGCTTTCAATTTAGTCACACTTCCCGTCGAGTTTGACGCTTCACGCAGAGCGAAAGTGATCCTTAATCAGATGGGTTTCACATCCACTCGCACCGAGGATGAAGGTGTTTCCAAGGTGCTCAACGCAGCCGCCTTTACTTATGTGGCAGCCTTCGTTTCCAGTCTGGGATGGTTCCTGTATTACATACTTCCGTTTGTGACAGGCAGCGGCGACGATTAGATAGCCCAGGAATCTTGTCGAGACATCATGCCCTGGTCCTTTAGAATTTTCCGGATTGCAGGCGTAGGCGTATATCTTCACGTAACCTTTATTCTCCTGCTGGTGATTGTTGGTTTCGCCGAATGTAGTGTTTCGAATTCTTTTCTTGAGGCCCTCCTCGGTATCATATCTTTTCTTGCTTTGTTTGCATGTGTGCTGGCGCATGAATTTGGTCATATTCTGATGGCACGCCATTTTGGCATCGAAACTCGAGATGTCACGCTGCTGCCGATAGGTGGGGTAGCCCGCTTGAAACAGATTCCTGACAATCCACCTCAGGAGCTTTGGGTCGCCCTTGCCGGACCTGCGGTCAATGTCGTGATTGCCGCATTACTTTCCATCTGGATTTTTCTGAAAGAGGGATCAGTTGAAAGTCTTCAATTCAGCGTCACGCACGGGGGAAGCGCCGTCAATCTGATGACTGTCAACCTGATCATGATCGGATTCAATCTGCTGCCGGCATTCCCGATGGATGGTGGGCGGGTGTTGAGAGCTTTTCTTGCATGCAGAATGGATTATACAAAAGCCACACGGATTGCAGCTTCATTGGGGCGGTTGATGGCTGTGCTTTTTGTGTTTGCCGGATTGTTCTGGGTTAAGAATCCATTTCTCATTTTTATTGCGCTTGTGGTCTGGTTTGGCGCTGGGCAAGAAGCGCGATGGGTTGTTTTGAATTACCGGACTCAGGCAAATGCAATCCGACATGTTATGATACGCGATTTTTATACAGCTCATAACACAGACACCTTGTTGCAGATATCGCAACGGATTCTTGCGGGCAGGCAGACGGATTTTCCAGTAGTGAATGATCGCGGTGAATTGGTAGGTATGACAGGAGCTAACAACCTCCTTGATGGATTGAAAAGTCATCCCCCATCAGCACATGTCGACGCCATCATGTTCACCGAATTCAAAACGGTAGATGCAGATCAGTCCTTGGAGCTGATCATAACCCAATATCAGGAGCAACATGGCATGCTCCTACCCGTCATGGATCATGGAAGGTTGGCTGGGCTGTTGCCGCTGGGGCATCTTTCTGATCTGGATCGAATACGCGAGGCGTTCTTAGAGCGGTTTGCTTACTTAAATCTGCGTTAATTTCCCGTTGCTTAATGGTGATTGATATCGGCAAACTTAGGCTGTGAACAAGAAGCATTCCAAATCATGTCCGCTTTCTTCATTTCCCCGATTGAATCCAGAGGGAATCCGTAAAAATATGAAAGCTGCTGATCTTATTGATGAAACATTTCTAGCCTACAATGGTGGGCGCTTGAGAGAAGCAGCTCGGCTTTTGACGGACAAAATGCTGCCTGAAAACGGTTATGTTGGAATGAGTCTTACCGGGGCGTTGACGCCCGCCGGATTGGGTAAATCGTGCCTGATTCCCTGGATGAAGGCTGGTTTCGTTGACTGGATCGTATCCACGGGAGCCAATTTATATCATGATCTTCATTACGGTCTGGATCTTTCCATTCACCAGGGATCACCCTTTTTGGACGATGTAGATTTGCACAAGCGTGGAGTGATTCGCATCTATGATGTGATTTTTGATTATAATGTTCTTCTCGATACCGATGCCTTTGTGAGAAGTGTCATTCAAGGGCCCGAGTTTCAGCGTTCACTTGGGACGGATGAGTTTCATTATTTACTCGGCAAGTATGTTGATGCCAGAGCCAAGGCATTGAATCTGAAGGACACCTCTGTATTGGCTGCAGCCTACAGGTATGGGATTCCGATTTTTACCAGCAGCCCGGGAGATAGTTCGATCGGAATGAATGTGGCGGCCATGTCAATGCGAGGCCAGGCAGTGAGTTTCGACACAAACCGAGATGTCAACCAGACAGCATCCATTGTTTATGCGGCGAAATCGACAGGTCATACATCGTCCGTTTTTATATTGGGCGGTGGATCTCCTAAGAATTTCATGCTGCAGACGGAACCCCAAATTCAGGAGATCATGGGTATTGAAGAGAATGGACACGATTACTTTCTACAATGTACGGATGCTCGTCCTGACACAGGGGGCTTGAGTGGTGCGACACCTGCAGAGGCTGTGAGTTGGGGGAAAGTGGACCCAGCGACACTTCCTGATTGTGTCGTGGCCTATGTGGATACCACCGTCTCACTGCCATTGCTCACGGCTTATTGTCTTTCCAGAAGTCCCAGAAGAAAACATAAAAGGCTGTACAACCACCGGGACAACCTTTTGAATGCTTTGGAGTCTGCATATCTGAAAGTGGGATCTGTATCCAAAATAAGCACTGGGAGGAAACGCATTAAAAAAATCAAAACGACATAAAGGGGCGGCAGTATTTTTTCTTTGAGTTAATTTTCAGCTACTTACCCAATACCAACATTTTTTAATATGAATCCGCACCTCATTTCGTTTCTCTTCTTATTCCTGTCTCTATTGGTGGCCGCCGAGGGAAATCCTTCATTGCGAATAATGACCTACAACATTCATCACGCAGAAGGGGTGGACGGAAAAGTGGATTACGAGCGAATTACAGCCATTATTCGCAAAGCCGACCCTCATATCGTCGCCTTGCAGGAAGTGGATCAGGGGACATCACGAACGCAGCAGGTGGATCAGGCAAAACGACTGGCGGATCTCTTGCAATATCAGGTTGTTTTTGGGAAAGCCTTGAATTTTCAAGGGGGTAATTACGGCCTCGCCATCATGGCCCGTGGTAACATCCTTTCAAAACGCACGTTCGCCCTTCCTTATCGCATTGGTCAAGAGCCACGCATTGTTTTGGAAGCGAAGATTGACTTGGGCAAAGATTGGCCGGTGATTCAGGTCTATAACGCTCACCTTTGCCATCTAAGCGCTGAGACTCGACTGCAGCAGGTTCAGCGAGTGATTCAGATCATTCCTGAGGATAATGAAAATCTGATGCTGCTTGCGGGTGACTTTAATGCGCGACCCCAGACTGCACCCATGAAATTACTCTGGAAGCAAGGATGGAATGATTGTCTTGAATCCCATGATGGGATCGATTACCTGCTTTCATCACCCGGAGCCAAGGTTCGGCTCAAATCATCCCGCATTATTCATGCTCCCATTGCCTCTGATCATCATCCAGTTTTTGCAGAGCTTATTTTGAACGAAAATTTCAAGTAGAGTTGGCTCGCTCGTCGCTTGGTTTGTGCCTCTCCAACAATGCCAATGCTTCAGCTCCAGAAGTGATCCCAATTGTTCACTCACAAGAGGGACCCGAACATTCTAATCAAACGGTTAACGATTGGGTTTGGACCAAGTCAGTCAGATCTTTCTCAGCATGTTTCATTTCGCGCTGGATGACTTTGATCAAATCGCCCAAATCCGACTTGTTGAGATCTTTGGCAGAAACTTCAAGATCAGTAGCCAATTCTGCAAGTTTCCGGAGTCCGTTCATACGACAAATACTTTTCATAC
>JBDQII010000110.1:0-12302 GCA_040264395.1 Verrucomicrobiota bacterium | reverse complement strand
TGTGCGCAAGTCGTATTGCCTGTTCACTGACACCATGCCAATCCATATTGATCAGCGAAGGTCTTAGTGTGCACACTAAGACCTTCGCTGATCAATATGGATTGGCATGGTGTCAGTGAACAGGCAATACGACTTGCGCACACCCACGGCTGTCAGGCGTTTGTCAATTGTCTTGGACGGGCCGATACGACCTACTGCATGGAAATAGCGGTGGAGGCAGGTGCAGACTATATTCAATCTGACAGGCCCGATTTGGTGGTGAAATACCTCAAATCTAAAAATCTTTATCGCTTGTCAGGCAAAAAGACGGGAACGGTGGGTACACCATTGCAATCGGAGCGATTGAAATATCCTTTTCGCTGAAATGAAGGGGGAACAAAAGCTCCCCACTGGTGTGGAAATATTGATTTCAAAGAGATTGAGATTTATCTGAACCAAGCGAGCGAAGCTTCCTGTAGATCACAATCATCTCATCAACAGAACCTTGACCTATTTGCTGGGTAAATGAACAATGGCACTCATGTCACGTAAACTGAGCCAAATTGCTCCGGATTGGTGGGATTATACCACTCTGGATGATGCGTTGATCAAGGATGCTGCGTCTCTGACGGCCCGAAAACTAAAAGGATTGTCACGCCCGGGCTTCAAAATTGTTTTTTATGATACTCTTGAAGAATTCTATTTGGCTGAGGCACTTGAATACATACATGCTTGGAAACAATCCACAATAGACAATCCAGTTGGCATTTGTGGGCCTATCGGCCCAACGGAGCAGTTACCGCTTGTTGCCAGAATTGTGAATGATCTGGGAATAGATATCCGATCCGGTCATTTTTGGGGAATGGATGAGTGGTGTGTGGATGGGAAGGAAGTGGATATCACGCATCCCTTGAGTTTCGAGCGTGCCGATAAGGATTTATGTTTTAACCGAATCCGGAAATCCTTGAGATTGTCCGATCAGAACCTGCATTTTCCGAAGGCTGATTCCACAAGTTACAAAAAATCATGGGATGGCGTTCGATGTGCGGTCATGCAGGGCGGGCAGGGTGATGTTAAGCATTGGGCATTCAATGACCCTCCTCGTAGAAAAGGCAAATACAAATCAGAGCCCCCAAGTGCTCATGTCTATCGAAAACTTTCTACCCGTGTAGTCGAGCTTCACCCACTGACCATAGCACAGAACGCCAGAACTTCAGGAGGAGGCAATATTTCGATGGTGCCGACCCAAGCAGTTACCGTTGGCCCCAGGGAGACCTGGATGGCTGATAAGGTTTCCATCTGGCATGCCGGTGCACACGACAATCCATTTGGCCAGCGCTTAACGACGTTAATGATAGCCAAGGGTATTGCGGACAGTGCCGTCCCGATGTCGCTGCTTGCAGGCCATCCAAACGTTCAATTTAATTTTTATATTGGTGGTATCGGGCATTGTGATGTTGAAATGCATTAGAACGCTTATCAAATTTTTACTTTATAATCATGAAACTTGGAAGATTCTTACAAAAACGTCTACACGGAGGCTTGGTTCTTGGCTCATTTTTAATGATCATTAAAATTTCAGCAGCCCATCATCCTAATGCAAGAGTGCCTGAAGGTACTGCACTCGATCGGTATGTTTATCAAACGGATGCTCACTTCGAACATCGACTGGTGAGGTCCATGGATGCAGGGAAAGTGCATGTGCATGTCCTGGAGTTGACTTCTCAGAAATGGCTCACCGCCGATGAGGTTGACAGGCCCATATGGAAGCATTGGCTAAATATAGTGGTTCCTAAAAATGTGCTTTCAGATACCTCTCTGTTATTCATCGGCGGGGGGAGCAACAAGAGTGGTTCTATTGATGAACCAGATGAAAAATTGGCAACAATCGCGGCAGCGAGTGGTTCGGTTGTCGCTGAATTGAAAATGGTACCGAATCAACCTCTAGTTTTTGCTGATGATGGTGAAGAGCGTTATGAGGATGCTTTGATCGCCTATTCCTGGGACAAATACCTGAAGACGGGCGATGATAAGTGGCCGGCCCGTCTTCCCATGACAAAAGCGGCGGTTCGAGCCATGGATACCGTCACTGATTTTTGTTCTACAGACAAGGGGGGGCAAATTTCTGTGCGCGATTTTGTGGTTGCTGGCGGTTCCAAACGTGGATGGACTACTTGGACAACGGCAGCAGTGGACAAACGGGTGCGAGCTATTTTTCCGATCGTGATTGACATGCTCAATGTCGTGCCCTCTTTCAAGCATCATTTCAACGCCTATGGATTTTACGCGCCTGCGGTTGGGGACTACGAAACAATGGGTATCATGGACTGGCAGGATTCACCGGAATACCAGAAACTAATGAAAATTGTTGAGCCTTTTGAGTATCGTGATCGCTTGACGATGCCCAAATTCATGATCAATGCAACAGGCGACCAGTTCTTTTTGCCTGATTCCTGGCGTTTTTACTATGATCAGCTTGAAGGCCCTAAAAATATTCGCTACGTGCCGAACGGTGAACACAGTCTGAGGGATACCGATGCCTGGGAAACATTAATGGCGGGTTATTTTTCAATCATTCATGATTTAGCCATCCCTGAACTGGAGTGGGAATCCGCTTCCCCCGGGCATTTAACTGCCAAAGTGACAGGTGCCAGCCCGAAAGTCGTGAGGATGTGGCATGCAGATAATCCTCAGGCCAGAGATTTTCGGGTGGATACAATTGGACGTAATTGGGTTGCTAACGACGTGCTGCCAAGCGATGCTTCTGGATTAAACTATAGTGTACAGATGGATAGCCCTGAAAAAGGATGGCGTGCTTTCATGCTTGAATTCACATTCAAACATCCGAAATCTCCTGTACCATTGAAGATGACGACAGGGGTTTATGTGATTCCTGACACACTTCCACATTTGGAGAACAAGGGGAGTCTGTAAATACCTATACGATTCAGAACATATCACTGACGGACTCCAGTAGTGGAGTTATGATGGATGTTCGTTTATTCAGACCTGAAATAAAAACTGTCAGGGGCGTAGGTCAAAGCATTACTTTCCTGCACTCCATCCACCATCAATGAGAAATGGAGTCCCTGTAACAAACGACGACTCATCACTGGCGAGATATAGAGCCGCGGAGGCAATTTCCTCAGGTTTAGCCATGCGACCCAGTGCCTGGGTGGATGCCATGTCCTGGTATGCTTTTTCCGGATCAGGATACTCGGCAAGCCTGGCTTTGACGAAAGGTGTTTCCACGCGCCCAGGACAAATGCAGTTGCACCGAATGCCTTCGCTTGCATGATCCAGGGCGATACATTTTGTGAAACCAACGACAGCAAATTTAGTAGTGCAGTAGGCTAGCCTGTCCCGCACTGCAACGATCCCTCCGATGGATGCCAGGTTGATGATGTTTCCCTTGCCACAACCCACCATATCCATCAGGACGGCCTTGGTCATGTTGAAAACACCCTTCACATTGACATCATACATTCGGTCAAGATCATCGGTTTCAGTATCGAGCAAAGTGCCGACATGGCCAATTCCAGCGTTGTTTACAAGTATATCAATGCGCCCAAACCTCTCCTGTAATGACTCGGCAAGATCGCTGCAAGCTTTCGCATCACATACGTCAAGGTGAAAAGCTTCTGACTTGCCACCTGATTCCTGGATGGATTTTGAGGTTGATTCTGCTGATGACTGATCCCGATCAATGACACCGACAAAAGCTCCGGACTCAGCGAAGAGCTTTGCGATTGACTCGCCAATTCCGGAACCTGCGCCCGTCACCAATGTGATTTTATCGTCAAGTCGAAACATATCACTGGATCTTCAGTAAATCTTTTACCGTCCACATGTCTTCACGTCCGGGATATTGACTGCGGATGGATGTTACTTCTGAAGGATCTACAGGGCTGGCCGTGTGGCCCCACTCACGCCTGACATACGTCATGATGGAGGCAATCTGCTCATCGTCAAAAACAGACAATCCAGGCATGATAAGCTCCCACTTCTTACCATGAACCTCGATGGGGCCCTGCAGACCGTGGAGTACTATTCTTATCATGCGCTCCTTGGAGCCCGTTGACCAATCGGAGTCTTTCAATGGAGGGGCTAGTCCATCCTGCCCAAGTCCGTGTGGCTGGTGGCAAGCCCCGCAACTGATCGCGTAGAGATCACGGCCAATCTCGAAACGATCTTGTTGTTCTGGGGTGAGTGCGACTACCTCAGGACTCACTGTGTTCAACTCAGCCTTGCCGGGCCACGAGAAGGCTTTGTAAAGCTCCTTGGCAAGATCTGCTCGTTTATCATCTGGAGAAGCGAGTAGGTCATTCAGCGCTTCCACTTTTTTGTTGAGGACGATTTGCTTGCCATCGAGTACCCATTCTCCCTGAGATCGTTTGAACGCTGATTCACGAAATCCGGTCAGCAACGCAACTGATGTGCCGACCTCTGCCTTGGCGGCCAATTCTATGGCTGTTTCGATTGCTTCCGCGTCTCTGGACCGTATGATGCACTTCGCAATTTCTGTATAGATCTGGCTCGCGGCTTTGTCGCTTTTCTTTGCCCACCAGTTGGATCGCTTGATGATTTCAGTCAGGAGATCGACTTCTTTCCCTTTCATTCCAGAGAGAACGGCACTACGCATGTAAGGGTGCTCCAGATTTTGAGTCAGTATGGAAGCTGCCGCCTTGATCGCCTTGTTACTGCTGGTTTGTCCCAGGCTCAATACCAATTGTAATTGAACTTCTGGCACATCATATTGATGACTCATCAATTGCTCTAACACGATCGGCTTCAATGATGTCATTAATTGAGGCTCAGACAAGCGTATGGCTGCCGAACGTACTTTTGGGTGGGATGACTTAAGGGCCTCTTTGAGGATGGTCCAATCGACACCACCCATGCCATCCAGAGTCCAGAGGGAATGAAGCTGGGCCAGGTGGTTTCGGTGACTGGAGGCCATCTGTTCAATCAGCGGTTGGACGCTCGGGTCGTTCTTCTCAACAAGCAGTCTTTGAGCCGTGCTTCGGTTCCATCCGTTGAGGTGCCCCAGTTGTTTGGCAAGTTTTGTACTGCTCATTGAGGACATGGGTGGTGACTGCTTTGCATCCTTTCCCTTGTAAGTCACACGGTAGATGCGGCCGAGGCCAATGGGTTCGTAGAGGCCACGATCCTCAATCTGTTTTCTCAGGAATGAAGTAAGATAAATACGGTGCTGAATCAAACCCCGGTAAAAATCGACGATATACAAAGAACCATCAGGACCGTTGTATGCATTTACAGGACGAAATCTTTCATCAGTAGATGTCAAGAACTCCATGCGGTCATAGGCGTTGACAGCAGTGATGACACCTTGTGATTCGTTCAGGATATTTCGACGAACAAAATTGCCCGTTGGTTCGCACACGAAGGCGTTACCAACATATTCGGATGGAAATTGGTTCCCTCTGTAAATCACAGGGCCGCACGCGCCCGTATATCGAGCGAGCGTACCGTCCTCTCGCAGGGTTCCCTTGCGATACCCTCGATTTACACCTGGATTGATGCGAGCAGGCCAGACAGATTGATCTTTCGCCAGACGGACACTTGCTCCCCTTGCTCCACTGTAATTTGAATTCCGCTTCAAGTATTCGGAAGGAATCAGGTCTCCGCGCAACTGATCACTGTTTGAGTTGTAAAACACCCGGCCGTAGTCATCCTGGCTAATGCCCCACTGACCTCTGGAATGCGTTTTTTCACGGTCCCATGCACCATTCGAGTAACGGAATCGAGTTGTGTGGTTGGCGCTGTAAATCCAATTATCAAGGGCCCACATCAAACCATTAGAGGCATGCTCTGGGTTGGATCTGAGGCCGTGTTTTGGATCGTTCTGAGTTGCGTAGTCACCCGCTATTTCAACCTTCTCGTCACACTTCAAATCTCCATCCAGATCCTTGCAAAACCACAGGCGAGGGGGTTCGGCTACGACCAGTCCGCCGTCAATAAGTGCAATGGCTCTCGGCATGACCAGATTGTCCAGAAAAACAGTGGATTTGTCCATCTGACCATCATTGTTCTCATCTTCAAGCACTACAATGCGACCTACAGGGGCATCTTCATCAGTGCCTTGGATGTTCGGCATGTATCCCCTCATTTCCACCACCCAGATTCTACCGTCTGGATCGAATTCCATTGCAACTGGATCGCCTGTCAAGGGTTCAGAGACTACGAGTTCTATTTCGAATTCAGGGGGCAGCTGGAAACTGGCAAGCGCATCTGACGGGGTCAATGGAGGAGAGGCAGGGAGACGCAAATGTTCAGGCAGAGGAGCTTGAGCTTCCCCAGCTTTGTCACCACTCTGGGCCATGGCCATGCATGGCAACATACTTATCAAAAGAATAATACTAAACTTCATCATTGTTTTTGTTGATCTCTAAGCTAACCGCCTCTTACCGCCAAAGCAACCGAAAGAGATAAACAAATTTGAGGTATTCATCGCCGGTCTTTGTATTTAGTTTGGAATAACAATGATGCACATTTTTAAAACGCCATTGGGATGGTAAATAAGCGAAACGTAATTGATCCAATCATGAAATACGACCCATGGATCCTTCCTGTTAGTGCGGTTATAAAGTTTGAAAATCCTCCTGGTATTTAATTTGAAGATATTGGACAGGATCATCTGAAGAGTTGGTTTGCTTTTATGTTGATGTAAGAGCGCATTCAAAAGTTGCAACTCAGTCATCACACCACCAAATTGAACCAGTTAAAGGAAATAAACGACAGGAATTCGGAAGGCTGACTGCAAATGACTGGGGCGAGAGTCCTGGATTGTTCAAGGTGCCACTTGCAAAACCCATCCAGCAAATCCATTTTCATGTATCATCAATAGTTTTTATTGGTTTTTGTTGCCCCATACTGGCTTACCGATTGTTCATCAATTATCGCGACAAATCATTTCCCCTGAATTGTACAAGGGGCATGAAACGTAAAAGCCGAAGGAACGGATTCTTTCGGCTTTTACTTTTAAAAATGATGCTGCGAACGGTCAGCCTCACAAAACTGTGTAAACGGGAGCGCTCGCAGCGAACTGCAGGATCTGTATCTTAATACTGACTAAACGGCTTTTTTGCCTTGAACTCTCGTCGTCTTTTTTCCCGGCTTTCCGTTCGACTTGGTTGCTGTGGTTGTTTTGGCTTTCGCTGTTGCAGGTTTGCGTGCTTTTTGAGTTACTGCTGCTTTCCTTGCGCTTGGTTTAGTTTTTTCAGATGTATTTGTCACTCGGGCTTTCGAGGTGCTCTTGCGCTTTTGACGGGCAACAGGTTTGGCTTCTTTCTGCGTTCTCTGAATCAAACTTTCGATTTGATTGAGCAGCATTCTTTCTGCGCTTAACCAAAATTCTTCGTCTCTTCCGTGAGGTTTGCCACTCTTTTCCCACAGAAAATAGGCGTCCATCGAAATGGCGTCATATGTTGGTTTTTCAATGTATTCAGCGGATGCTATCATAGGATTTTTTTGGGATGCCCTTTTAAGGCTGTTATCGTTCTAGTCAAAAAAAAACACCAGTCATTCATGGATAACCATGAACTACTAGTGTTCGTTCAAGCATTGAACTCGCCCTTCATGATGCAAACTTCTAGATGCATCGTTCTCCCCGCGCGTTCAACGAGGGTTTTATTTCAATCCAAAAACTGGATTTGGGTCAAGAAATAATTATTGAAAATTATCAGGTGAGTAGTGATTTGATAACGTGGCCTTTAATATCTGTTAACCGAAATCGTCTTCCCTGATATTTGAAGTTCAATCGCTCGTGATGTATCCCGAGTTGATGGAGTAGCGTTGCATGTAAATCGTGTACTTCAACTGGATCCTTAACGACATTATAACCGAATTCATCGGTAGCGCCGTAAGTTTCTCCACCTTTGAAACCTCCCCCAGCTACCCATTGAGTAAAGCAGCGCGGGTGGTGGTCACGTCCGTAATCTGTTTTGGTGAGTTTACCCTGGGAGTAATTTGTTCTGCCAAACTCACCACCCCAAATCACGATAGTATCATCAAGCAAACCGCGCTGCTTTAAATCTGTGACCAGCGCGGCAGAGGCTTGATCCGTTTCTTTGCATTGATTGGTAATCCCCTTCGGGAGTCCTCCGTGCTGATCCCATCCTTGGTGGAACAATTGAATAAACCTGACGTCTCGTTCGGCAAGGCGCCTTGCGAGCAAGCAGTTGGCAGCAAAGGTTCCTGGTTTACGAGCATCCTCTCCGTAGAGATTGAAAGTAGATTCCGGTTCGTCGCCTAAATCCATGACATCCGGAACCGAGGATTGCATTCTGTAGGCCATTTCGTACTGGGCAATACGAGTGGCTATTTCCGGGTCTCGCTCATTCTCTAATTGTATCTCATTTAATTGTTTCAACTGATCAAGCATGGATCGCCTTTGCGTTTGGGAGATACCCACTGGGTTATCCAGATAAAGGACAGGATCTTTGCCTGCTCGAAACTGGACGCCCTGATGCACCGATGGCAGGAATCCATTGCCCCAGAGTCGCGCATAAAGCGGTTGGCCTCCTTTATTGCGAGTAATCAAGACGCAGAAAGCAGGTAGATTTGCGTTTTCCGAACCCAACCCGTAACTCAACCAGGAACCTACCGAGGGACGTCCGGCCAGCTGTGATCCTGTTTGAAAGAAGGTAATGGCTGGATCATGGTTGATGGCTTCCGTGTGAAGAGAACGAATGATGCTGATGTCATCTGCTATCTTGGAAGTGTAAGGCAGAATTTCGCTTATTTCGGACCCGGATTGTCCATTCCTTGAAAACTTGAATGCAGAACCAGCCATGGGCAGTTTGGCTTGATTCGCGGACATACCAGTGAGCCGTTGCCCCATGCGTACTGAATCAGGCAAATCCTCACCGTTCATTTTGTTCAGCATGGGTTTGTGATCAAACAGGTCCAGCTGAGATGGTCCACCGCTCATGAAAAGGTAAATCACACGCTTGGCCTTTGGGTTGTGATGAGGCGCACTCATGATACCCTTAAAGGAGGAGGGCTGCAGGTCGTCCGCCATCAGCTTCCCAAGCGCCATCGCTCCCAACCCCATTCCCGAGCGCGAAAGAAAAGAGCGCCGAGTGGAATAAGTTTCGAATTGATTGCAGTCCGTATTGTTTTGCGAATTCATGGTTTTAATCCGAAGTTTTCAATTATCTGCGAACGATTGCTTCATCCACGTTCAGGATGGCCAGTGAGACGGCGGTCAAACTTTGAAGCTGACGACGGTCCAAACCTTCCTTCCATTTTATCTCACCCACGGTTTCGATGTTCTCTTTTTTATCGGCATTGGCTTCTGTGGGGGCGGTGAGTGACTTGAGTCTTTCTGAAAATATTGCACTAAGTACGGACAACTCACGGTTGCTCGGTTTTCTTGTTAAAACTAAACGGAATCCAAAACTGATTTGATCCTCAAGAGAATCGCCACCTTCGAGAAGCATTCGTTGAGCCAACATGCGCGCCGCCTCGATGAATTGAGGGTCATTGAGAAGCACAAGCGCCTGAAGAGGAGTATTTGTCGATACACGTCTTGAAATACAATCCTCACGGGAAGTGGCATCGAATGTCAGCATGGATGGGGGCGGCGCGGTCCGTTTCAAGAAGGTGTAAAGGCTGCGTCGGTGTAAACCTTCACCTTTTGAGGCCTGATAAGTCGCCCCGGATACCTCTTTCCAGACTCCAGGCGGCTGGTAAGGTTTGACGCTGGGACCTCCAAGTTTCGGGGAAAGGATGCCGGCCGCACTCAGTGCCTGATCTCGAATCATTTCTGCCATGAGTCGTTGTTTGGGACCTCTTGCCAGCCATTTGTTATCAGGGTCCATTGTCAGCATTTCCTCGGTAGGAATGGATTCCTTTCGATAAGCGTGTGAGGTGACAATCAAACGGCAAAGAGCCTTGGTGTCCCATTCATTTTCGACATACCAGGCAGCCATCCAGTCCAAAAGCTCAGGGTGAGTTGGCTGAGATCCCTGGCTACCGAAATCCTCAGCGGTTTCGACGATTCCCCTCCCAAAAAACATTTGCCAGAAACGATTGACGACTACTCTGGAGGTCAAGGGATTATCTGGGCTAGTCAGCCATTTGGCCAGGCCTAAACGGTTTTGAGGCCAAGTTGGATCGAAAGGGAAGATTTTTTCAGGAGTGCCCGGCTTGACCTCTTTTCCGGGCAAATCATACTGTCCACGGTTTAAAATATAAGTTTTGCGTCCCCCTTTGATATCCCCCATGGCCATGATTTCGGTGACCCCATTGATGAGCTTGTTTTCATCTGACCTGGCCTGAAGAAGGTTCTTTTGCAAGTCCCGGTAAGGCTCGTGATAACGAGTAAGCCAGTAGTCGAACCATCCATCTGTCAGGTTGGGTTGCTCACCTTTTTTTGGGAGTTTGGTTTCATTGAAAACAGCAAGCATTTGAGGTTCTGAGAGTGACTGATCGAAGATGCGCAGTTCGTCCAGTTTCCCATCCTTGTAACCTCTACCGCGAAATCTTGCTCCTAACTGGAGGGGCACCTTACTTCCGTAAGCAATGTCCTTGTATAGCGAATTCCTTGTGATTTCAGTGTCAACCGGCCGACCATTAATGAAAAAGTGAATCCCCTCAGCTTTGCTGGATCCATCGTAAGTCCAACCAAGATGGAGCCATTCTTGCAGCGGTAATTTATTTGCTGTACGTACTTTGATGGCGTTTCCAGGCCAGAAATGAATCAAAGCAAAAGCGGCATGCCCATTTTCAAGCAATAGTTCATATCCACGACTGCCGGCATCTGAGCCCGCCTTGGAATGATGCATCACGATGATACGCTCCCTCTCCCTCGGGATGTGGATCCATGCAGACATAGAGAAAGGTTGGGTTCGGTTGAAATCAGCCACTTGATCAATTGAGATGGAATTTTCTCCATCGAATTGCAGTGCCTTACCCTTGGGGCCCTCAAGTTGTGATGGATTGTCACTCACTTTGGCATGGTGATTCTTCTTGGCGTGGTTGACGTAACCCTCCTTGCTTTTGTCCTCAAAATTAAAATAACCTGTCAAACTGTTATCTGGATCAATGCCTGCCTCTGGATTTTCCTTCCACCACCGATGGAAAGCTTCCTTTGCGTTTTTACGAATGGTAGCCTCCATTGATTCAAGTCTCCTGATTTCATCTTTTAAGTCCGAGTGCTTTGCCTGTTGCCCATCTCGATACAAGAAATGGGTAGGTGAGGGGATGGCATCGGTGAAGTGAGAGTAAAGGCCGGATTCGTCGGTACTGTTAAAAAAGGCAAACATGCTGTAATAGTCAGCCTGAGAGATGGGATCGTATTTATGATCATGACAGCGGGCGCATTCCATGGTCAGCCCTAGAAAAGCCAATGCAGTTGTTTTCAAGCGGTCCGCATTGTATTCGACGCGAAATTCTTCGTTTGTACTCCCGCCCTCATTTGTTTGCCTATGGTTTCGGTGAAATGCAGTTGCGAGAACGGTCTCCTGATCTTTATTCTCCATGAGGTCCCCCGCCATTTGCTGGGTGATGAATTGATCATAGGGAAGATTACGGTTGAAAGCATTGATCACCCAATCGCGCCAGGGCCACATATGGTTGAATCGGTCAGATTGGTAGCCATATGTATCGGCAAATCTTGCTATATCCAACCAGTCCATTGCCATGCGTTCGCCGAATCGTTCAGAAGCAAGCAGCTGATCCACGAGTCTGTCGTAGGCTTGAGGGTGTTTGTCCTTCAGAAAGGAATCTCTCACCTCAGGGGTAGGGGGCAATCCTGTCAGATCGAGGCTGACCCGCCTGAGAAGGCGTTCTCTGGAAGCCTCCATTGTTGAAGATAGACCTTTTTGCCGGGCTTTAGACTCCACAAACCGGTCGATGGGATTTCTGATGATGGCATCTTCACGGATCTCAGGCATGTAGGGTGATTGGATTTTTTTGAACGCCCAGTGACTGGACCATTCTGCTCCCTCTTCAATCCATCGTTTGATAAGGGCTTTTTCCGAATCTGTCACCGGCACTAGAAAATCTGGAGGTGGCATCATCTCATCAGGGTCTGCTGAGATGATTCTGCGAAACAATTCACTGTGACCAGCATCGTTGGGTTTGATGATGGGAAATCCGCTGTCCGCTGCTCTGGAAAGATTCGATTCCACATCGAAGCGTAAATCTGCTTTTCTTGCCTCACTATCCGGGCCGTGGCAGGCAAAGCATCGATCAGATAAAATAGGACTGATATCTCTGCTGAAATCGACCTTCTCAGCTGCAAGCGTTGCGGAAGAACACACGATGAACCAACCGAGGCAGACGCGGAGCTTACC
>JBDQII010000109.1:0-12316 GCA_040264395.1 Verrucomicrobiota bacterium | reverse complement strand
GAAGGTTAAACAATTGCCTGCTTTCCATGTCCATCAAATGGCTCAATGAATCCGAGGTCGAGGGACTCGGTGCTATCCTTCCAAGAACATTAGCCGCCTTGAAATGTCCGACAGATCTCTCCAGCGTTTCCTTGGCAACATTCATTCCTCCGGAAAGCGACGAACTAGCCTGATTGATGAGTCCCGAAAATTCTTTCAGGATATCTTCCTGTTCCTTGGGACTCAACAAACGTAGGTTGGAAATCTCCGAAACAACTGATTCGACAGTTGAATCCTCAAGGCTTTTCAGTACGCCTGCTGCGTTTTCAGGTCCTAGAATGACGAGCAGTGCGGCAAGTTTCTGATACTTGTTCATGCTTCTTACTCGTGAATTAATTGCTCTTACCATTATCTTCTTGCAACCATGACTCGATGGCGTGCGTCATATTTTGAGGGTGATCTTTGATTAATTGATTCATCAACTCGATTCTTTCATCGGGAGGGCCGGGCTCAAAAATGGAAAAGTTTGAACGCTTGCGATGTCCGCCTGACTGGTTTCCACTTCCAGCCTCGGCAAAATCACCCAGCTCATCCAGGGGGACACCCAATGGAATGGTTTCCATGGGTGTCTTCTTGAAAGTTCTGACAAACCCATACAAAACAGCCAAAGTTAGGCATAGATAGCCAACTTGTTTACCAATGCTAATCCATTCATTGTATTGATTATCCTTTTGGAATTGTGTCAGGTAATCGACTTTTTCTCGTTTGTGGAATGCAAATTGTTCGACGGTCAGGTTGCTGACCGTATTGGTAATACCCAGAGCAAGACTTACTGTTCGCTTGATGCTATCTAATTCAGATGGGTCTCTGTCTATGTAATTTACCGTGCCGTCGGGTTCTTTTTTTTCCATCTTGGCCACAAAAACGGCTGCAGTGACGTTCTTAATGCCTCCAGCGACTTGAATGGTGTCATTGGTTCGAGAGCCCACTGCAAACTCACTATCCCTTGTGGTGCTCTCCACAAGTTTTATTCCAGTGGCGTTTGTTGTTGTATTTGTGTTGGTCGTTCCTCCGGCCAAAAGACTCGGGTTGGGTGGTTGAGTTGAAGTCGATTCGATCGTCTCAGTGGAACTTCTTGCCACAGGATCTGCATCATATGTAATGTCGGAACTCGTGATGGTGTCCCGATTGATCTCTGCTGAGACCCTCACGATGGCATTTCCAGGTCCCAACACGGTGGTAAGCATATCTTCCGCTTTGCGAGAAAGGTAGGCCTCTAAATTCCTTCGCGATTCAAGCTGCCGGTCCGAAAGGAAGGAATCTGCGTCTTCGGCCTGCTCTTGACTCAACAGCTCACCTCTTGAGTTTGTGACTGTCACATCTTCTGCACCAAGTCCTTCAACCGCATTGGCAACAAAATGTTGAATTGCCTTTACCTGTTCTTCCCCCAATTTTGCAGGGCCGGAAGTTTTCAGGAAAACGGATGCTGAGGACTGAGATTGATCGTCTACAAACAATGTGTTCTCAGGCATGACGACCATGACATCCGCTGCCTCTACACCATCCATGCGAGCGATGGTCTTCGCCAGCTCTCCTTGAATAGCACGGGTATGGTTGACTCGCTGTTGCATGTTGCTCAAGCCGAAAGAAGGGCGGTCAAAGATTTCGAGTCCTACTTTGTCGCTGTTGCTGGGAAGGCCTTTTCCTGCCAGATAAATACGGGCGCTGTGGACCTGACCAGATGGGACAAGAATGGAATTACCCATGTTGCCTATCTTGTAAGGAATCGATCTTGTATCCAGTTGAGTCTGGATGTTGTCTACTTCCTTGAGCGACAAATTACCGTATAACAAAGAATACTCCGATTGACCAGACCAGTAGGCAATGCCCATCAATGATCCAAAAATACCCACGCCTGCTGCGGCAACGATAATGCGTTGGTTCAGCCCGAGCTGTTTCCAAATGCCGAGTAGTTGTTCTCCCAATTGTTTGATTTGCTGCATCATAGCCGCTTATTCATTCCCCTTAAACCTGCATTCGCATTAATTCCTGATAAGACTCAAGAAGTTTGTTCCGTACTTCCACCATGAGTTGAAAAGAGACACTTGCCTCTTCGGCTGCAATAACAGCCTGGTGCAAGGGTACCCCTTCACCTGCAAGGACTCCCTGCACCGCTTCGCCTGCCTGTGCGCTTTTGACAGAGACATCTTGCGCCAGAGTTTTAAGCATGTTGGCGAAGCTCGTGCCTGCCTCGCCTGTTGCAGTTGTCTGGCTTGTTTGCAGACTATCGCTTGCCGAAATGGCTTGTTTGATCTGATCCGCTTGTTCGAGCATGGATGCGGGCAAAAAGCTATCCGGCTGCTGGGCAGTCTGAGTAGCGACTTGCATCGCTTCATTCATGATATTGGTGGCTTGGGAGATAGCTTCCATGAGGAATCCTTTTTAATAATGTAAAAAATCAGGAACGACCTATTCTCAAAGTCTGGACCGCCATGCTCCTTGCATATTTCATAGCCGAAAGATTGGCTTCGTATGCACGCGAGGCCATGATCATATCCACCATTTCCTCATGTATGTTGACATTCGAAAGAGTGACATTTCCCTCCGCGTCTGCATCAGGGTGATTTGGATCATGGATGGTGATTCCTGGTGTTTCGTCAGTTTCAACTTTTCCTACCTTCACCATCATCGGTGTTTCGTTATTACCATCTTGAGTTTTGAAAGCCTCATTCATGATAGATTCGAAAACGACTTCCTTGCGTTTGTATGGTCCACCCTCTGGCGTATTGGTCACATTGGCATTTGCAATGTTCTGGGAGATGACTTCGAGCTTCATACGCTCCGCATTGAGTGCGGCAACGGTGGTATCGGCTCCTGACATGATGCGTATCATAATATCTAAAACGGTTCAGGTTGATTAAGGTCGTCCTGTGATTGCCAGTCTGAGTTTGGCAAGTGAGCCTGTGATAATCTTGGACTCCAATTGGTGTGCGATTTGGTTTTCTCCCAACTGTAAAACTTCTGATTCCAAGTCGACTGTATTTCCAGTTTCATCACGAGCGATGGCGCTCGAGTCCACTTCAAGGCTTGCGTTCAGACTGCTTAACGCTTCCTTGCCGCCTTGAGAGATAGCTTTTGAAAATTCGCTTTTGAAACTACTGGAAACATCCATCCGTTGATATCCGGGTGTTTCTACATTTCCAATATTACTGGCTAGGGCTTCCTGCCGAAGAGTCGTCGCATCCATCATTTTTTTGGTCGCGACATAATTAGTTTGGTTAAACAGGCCTTCAATCATAACGAATTTCTTATTTTGGGCGGGTCAAGCAAAAGGCATGCCATTGATTATTTGTCTCCTGGAACATGCACGCCATTTGATCGCATTCGTTCAGTCTGTTTCTTTGTTTTATGTTGATTTTACAGCGTTTGACAGGGATTCGGTTTTGTTTGAAATATTTTTGAAAGCCTGAACCTTGCTAGGCATTTTTCACCTTATATAAACATGCAATGAGGGGACAAACAGGACAGGTATCGGAAAATGTTACCTACCTTGCGGCAAGGGATGAGTGGACGGCAAAATTGACCGGTCAGTAGAATGGGTTGGCATAACTGACCTGGTTTAACGCGGCAATTTCTTCCGTAGTTTCAGGAATTTGCTGCCGAAGAAAAAAGCAATTTCTTTGACATTCAAATTATTGGACGTTTTTTTAGATATCGAATCAGTTATCTTACGGTTAATCGTTTAAATAACTGGTATGCAAAAAGAAGGGAATAAATAAAATTCTTGTTTTGCGGAAGATCAAACCTTCTTGAAAGTCCTATGAACGCAGGTTCACAGCTGTTGGTACGCGACATGCTGATGGCGAAAAGTCATGAACGCTGTGCATTCAGAAATAGAGACCGAAATTAAAGGATTCACCAAAATTGCTTTTCGCTTTCCTCATGGGTTACTTGGATTCGAGGATGTAAAACAATTTTTTCTTTTAAAGAAAGATGATGATTCATCCTATGTCTGGCTCCAGATGATGGAGGGGCCTGAGCTTTCTTTTTTGCTGGTTCCTTCCGTTTCAAGTTTCCCGAAATATACACCGGATTTGTCCAAGGACGATCTCGCGTTGTTGAAAATCCAACATCCAGAAAGTTTGCTCATGTTTAATATTGTGACCATTCGCGACGGAGGTAAAGCAACAGCGAATTTAAAGGGCCCTGTTATCTTTAATATGGACAACGGCATTGGTGCCCAATTTGTCGCCAAAAATGCTTCTGAATTTGCAGTCGATCAACCACTGCCTCTCTGAGCAAGTGTAACAATAACGATAAAGAAATTATGTTAGTTTTATCACGTAAGCCAGGAGACAGCATTGTCATTGACGGTCGTATCACCATACATGTTGTCAAGACGGACAAGGACACAGTCAAGATTGGGGTGGATGCCCCCAGAGACATACCAGTATTTCGCAAGGAAATATATGACGAAATAAGATCCAGCAACGAGCAGGCAGCCAAAACGATCCAATTGGATGTACAAGATCTTAAAAAAAAGATAATGGCGCATTAAGTTGCAGATAAAAAGCATTCAACAATTTATATTAAAAGTTAAAAAGTAAAAAAGAAGTTAAAGGTATATATTATGTCAATGGTAATTAATACAAACATGTCGGCTGCATCCGCAGCGAAAAATCTTCAATCCAGCCAAGCTAGCCTTGACAAATCATTGGCTCGACTAAGTTCCGGCTCTAAAATCACCAGCGCATCAGACGATGCAGGCGGGTTGGCTGTATCCATGAAAATGGACGCTCAGATCGAACGATTCAAAGCTGCCAAGGCAAATTTAGGCAATGCTATTTCCTTTACGCAGGCTCAAGACGGTTACCTCAAGAATATTGGATCATCATTGGATCGAATGGGTGAACTTTCACTTCTTGCCAAAGATGGCACCAAAACCGACGCGGACCGCGCCTTGTATGATCTGGAATATCAGCAATTATCCCAGACCGTTACCGACAGCGCTTCCAAAACATGGAATGGTATCAATCTTTTTTCCGCAGCTGCTCTAGCGATTACTTCTGATTCAGAAGGAGGTACTTTTAACATGGCTGGCGTCGATTTGGCTGAAGTTGTTCTCGATGTAGGTGGAGATATCAAAACCATCGCAAATGCTGATACAGCTCTTACGAATATGAAAGACGCGATTGGGCTTGTTGCCTCCAGTCGTGCAACCATAGGATCCAACCAGACACGCCTGCACTCTGCAACGGAACAAATCGCAGTGGCCACTGAAAACCTTGCGGCTGCAAGTTCACGCATTCAAGATGTTGACGTTGCAGAGGAAGCTTCAGAATTCGCCAGATTCAATATTCTTGTTCAATCTGGAACAGCCATGCTGGCACAAGCCAATCAAATACCACAGAACGTGCTAAGATTGCTTCAGTAAGCCATTATTTGAAAAGTAGGCGGGGCATCCGTACAAGACTGTCTTGTCATGATTATCAACACCAACATATCAGCTGTTGCCTCGGCAAAGCATCTGAAGGCGAGTCAAGCCGGTTTAGACAAATCGCTGGCCCGCCTGAGTTCTGGATCAAAAATCACAGAAGCCTCTGATGATGCAGCTGGTTCTGCGGTGTCCATATTGGCGAATGCTCAAGTTAAACGGTTTCAATCGGCAAAATCCAATGTCGGAAACGCTCTTTCGTTTTCAAAAGTTCAAGACGGATGCCTTAAAAAAATGGGGTCTGCCCTGGAGCGAATGAGTGAACTCGCTTTGCTTGCCTTGGATCATACTAAAACCGACGCGGATCGGGAGTTGCATAACTTGGAATATGCTCAACTCGCCAAAACGGTTCTCGATATGACTCAAAACACATTGAATGGGGTTGCCTTATTTTCACCCAGCTCATTGGCCATACCCATGGATTCAGAAGGTGGCATTTTTAATTTGAGCGGGATTGATTTGACTGATATCCCGGTCCACATAGGGGGGCACGTTCGTTCGCTTTCAGCCGCCCAGTCCGCGCTTGACAATATGAAGGATGCGATTGCCATCATCGCATCCAGCCGTGCGATTGTCGGATCCGATGAGACTCGCCTTCACTCCACGCTGGAGCAAATATCAGTAACATCTGAAAATCTAGCAGTGAAGAGTTCCCGCATTCGGGATGTGGACGTTGCGGAGGAGGCTTCAGAATTTGCCAGATTTAACATTCTGGTGCAGTCCGGAACATTCATGCTGGCGCAGGCCAATCAATCGCCACAAAACGTCCTTTCATTACTTCAGTAAAAAAGTTTTATTAATCTGAGAATTGTTGGCGCAGATATGGTTCCAAAACATGTAACCCAATGAAACACGCCTTGTCATACTGAAGTTAATTTCATTGAGTTCGAGTGTTTGGTGTGAAAGATAACTTACGGATCACTTCAGATTGCGTGAAATGTAGGTTTGATAGAGGAACTTTCATTACGTCCCAACATAATCTTCAAAAGCCAATGTAAATCCTGTCCTGAGCATCAAGGCCTGCAGTTACAATCAGATGAGTCAAAAATCAAAAACATAACTCATTTAATCTATAAAACGGGATTGCATGCTTCATCCAAAAAACGTATAAAACTCATACAATTAACAATTTAAATTACTACCTCATTTGAATGGATCCTTCTGCTTTTTCGAATCAAACACTTATGTTCGATGAAAAGGGGATCGGCTCTGATCAACGTTGATCGACATGAATGTCACGAACACTGATCCGACAATTTCCACGGATGGAACTTGCATCATCCTTCATGTCATTGAACGGCTGACAAACGACAGCGCTTCCAAAGTTGCGCTCAGATTGTCGAAGCATTCCAAGCATCATAACCAACAACTCACCCACAGGGTCATTTCCCTGCAGCGTCCCACTCCGGAAGGTGTCAAGCTCGCTGAACTTGAAGGTTACGAAGTAGACCATGGTCGTGGTAAACCGTTTCTCGATTATCAGATTGCTCAATCCGATATCATTCACCTGCACTGGCGCAATTCACCAGCCATACTGGAATTCATGCAAATGGACTTTGTTCCATCCCGTATGCTTGTCTGGTGTCATGTTGCTGGAATGCATGCCCCTCAGTTGATTATTCCAGAATTGCTTGAATACGCTGATCTTACTGTTGCAACCAATCCAACCACTTTCAATGAATTGCCCGCATTCAGTAGACTGAGTATTCAGGAGAGAAAACTCAAAGCGGCCATGATTGTCGATCCTCCCGACTTCAGTCGCCTCGATAAACTCAAATCAAAAGAACACGAAGGCTTCAACGTAGGTTATATAGGTAAAGTGGAGCATCATCGATTGCACCCGCATTTCATGCGTATGAGTTCCGGTATCAAAATACCTGACCTCAAAATCATTGTCTGCGGTTCAGGTATCGAAAAAGAATTGATGTTGCAGGCCAGGTTACTCAAGTCAGAAAAGCGTTTTTCCTTTCTAGGCCACGTGGACGATGTTCTACCTGTTTTCGAGCAACTGGACGTTTATGGCTACCCATTGTGCGAAGATACCGAGGTCTCGGGTGATCTTAGTTTGCAAGAGGCAATGTATGCCGGAATACCACCGGTTGTTTTTCCTCATGGAGGTATCAAGGGGTTGATTCTTGACCATTATTCCGGGCTGCTGGTCGACACTGAAAAAGAATATCGGGCAGCTATTGAGCATCTTTATCATGATCCGGAAGATCGTCAACGCATCGGACAGAACGCCCGGCAAGTGGCTCGGCAACTTTACGGAGCCTCCAATGCTGCGCCCAAGCTAAATCGCCTTTATACATCTCTGCTGGAGCGCCCCAAGAGAAGGCATGTTTGGGCATGGACTTCTCCTGATTCTCATCAGTTGTCAGCCAGTCAAAGGCAATCCTCAGCAGCTTCTCAATACATTCTATCATTGGGAGATCAGGGACATGCCTATCGGATAAGTTTAACGTCCAGTGAGTTTCACGATGCTCTGGAGGCTGATGATCAGATCAGTCAAATGTCTCCGCTGGCCCACACGGATGGGATTTTGAAGTACCTCAGCCTTCACGCACAGGATGGTTGGCTGAGATTCTGGTCAGGGTTGGCCTTTCTCGGTCAGGGGAATGGGGCGAAGGCACTATCGGAATTCGCTAAAGCCAAAACAAATGGATGTACCCATAGCAGGCTCTCATGGCATATCGCAAGATCAGCCGCACTCAGTCAGCAATGGGATCTGGTTGAACAATGTCTTGAAGAGCTGAAACAGAGCCAGCCTGATTTCAAGGAAGCAGAAAAACTCTGGGAACAGCGTCCTGACCAAAAATCAAAATTACACTCACCGAATCAAGCAGCGACGCATGATCCGCGCGAAATTATTCAATATCTCGAAGCGTTGATCGAAAAAGGCGAAACCAAAAAGGCCGCCGCATTGTTTTCGGGTTTAAAACCCGAGGATATTCTTGACTCATCTCATGTTTTTCAATTCATCCAGCATGCATCTCGTCTCGGTCTGAAAGACTGGGTCATCCAGCTGGCTCTGAAAGCTGATAAAGGCGGTGTACATGCATCCAGGATCCAGCAACTGGTCATCGAAAAAGTATTGCGAGATAAGAACAAAAAAGCGTTTTTTCAACTGATAGAATCACGGCTGAAGTCAACACCGGAAGATGCGGCATCCCACCGATTTCTGGCCCGGTGGTATATTGATGAAGAGGAATTTCTCAAAGCCGCACAGCATCTTGCTCGTAGTTTGCAAACCGAGCCTGGTCATGTCCCCACATTGAAATTGTTGGCTCAGTGCTTCCATCAAGTCGGAGAATCAGCATCCGAAAAGTTAACGCTTGAGGAAATTAATCGATTGGAGTCCACAAAAGATGAAATGCCAGAAAGGACATCATCAGATACTTCAGCTTCAGGTGAACCTGCTCAAACGATATCGACAACGAAGGAAGAGTTGGAGCCTCTGGTTACTGTCTGTATATCCGTAAATTCAGATGAACGATTCATGGAGCCATGCCTGAATGGCCTCCTTCGGCAAACGTTGAATGATCGTCTTGAAATTCTGGTGATGGACAATGCATCATCCGAGAACGAAGGTGACATTGTAAAACATTTCCAGGAAGAACATACCAATATTCGGTATTTCCGCATGGATGCGCAGGCGACCCCTGGTGAGGTATGGAATCGTGGAGTCGATGAGTCACGTGGCAAGTACATTGTCAATGTCAACACCAAGGATACTTACAGAGATGATGCCTTCGAGTTGTTGGCTCAGATCATGGAGAAGCATGATGGAACAGGGCTCGCTTATGCAGATTGTGTCTTGACGTCCAAATCCAATGATCAGTTCTCATCCGAACATATTATAAAAGAGGTTCGTTACCCCGACTACCACCCGGGTTTGAGTCTTTTTTATCGTTTCACTTCCTGCTTGCAGTTCTGGAGTAAATCCACCCTGACCGAGCTCGGATTTTTTGATACTCGCCTGAAATCAGCGGGGCATCACGAAATCCTGATGCGTGCTGCAAAAAAGGGTGTAAGAGTTGCTCATGTATCCGAGTTTTTATCACTGCAATATCAAGATTCAGAATCAGGTAAAAAGGAACTCGATCTCATTGCGAGTGAAGAGCAGCAATTGAAGGATGATTTCAGAGCACAATTGGATATAGGATCCATATACTGTGTCGACACTTCCAACCTGCAAACCGCTGCCCTCGCCTGGTATGATCTGGCAGAACTTGCATATACGATGCGCGTGCCATGGGAAGAAACTGATTCCGGCGACAACGCATTCGCGATTCATTGTCTCCAGCAATCACTTCAGTCCATGCATGACAATGAATTGGCAGCAGGAAACTTACTTTGGTTGCTGGGGGAATATGGTCAACTGGATGCGGGGAAAAAGTTTTTAAACGAGTTGGGTGATTATTGGACTGAGAAAAGGATTGGAGCACTGGTCCTGATTTCCACTCATTGGAATGCTGCTTCAGAACCTCAATCTGATGCTGCTGACAAGGAGCAACAGCACAAGATGACTGCAGCACCGATCAGGAAGCCAGCATGCGCTTTGTTGGGTGACATTCATTCTGCCGTGGAAGCATTTAATGCGGAGAGGTGGCAGGAAAGTTGGATGGCATGCGTGGAAGCCATCGCGCAGCGTCCATTTCATCCTGAAGCGTATCTTCTGCTTGGAAAAGTGGCAGCGGTGACACGCAACTATGCCAAAGCAAAGCAATGTGCGGGTATTTTGAAAAAAATGGTTCCCCAATGGGAAGAAGCCAAGCAATTCAAAAAGAAACTCTCCAAGAAGTCTGCAAGCGTCAAACCTGCTTGTAAATTGGGGGATGTTCCAGCCATCGCTGCGAAGCCCAGAGTATCGGTGTGCATGATTGTGCGCGATGAGGAGAAACAGATGGGTCAATGTCTGAAAAGTGTGGCTGATCTTGCCCACGAAATCATTGTGCTGGATACAGGTTCAAAGGACGCGACCAGAGAGAAAGCCGCTGCCTTCGGAGCAAAGGTGATTGAAAGTACCTGGAACGACCATTTCAGTGAGGCTCGCAACCAGTCAATCGAACATGCCAGAGGGGATTGGCTGCTCATCCTGGATGCTGATGAAACCTTGGATCGGGAAAGTATCCAGACGCTTAAAAAAGAGATTCAATCTCAGGGTGTCATGGCTTATCGCCTGCCTCTCGTCAATCAAGGCATCCATGAAAGAGGCAACAATTATGTGCCCCGCCTCCTTCGCAATGCGCCCGGATTGTTTTTTGTGGGGCGTATTCATGAGGAAATATTCAGTAGCATGGAGCTACTCCGCCGTCGCTGGAATCTTGATTGTCGGCTTGGGCAATCGTTGATCAATCACTACGGCTACACGGAGGAGCAAGTGAATGAAAAACAGAAAAAAAAGCGTAACCTGAAGCTGCTGGAAAAAGCCGTTATTGAAACACCCGATGAGCCTAATCTCTTGATGAACTACGGGCTCGAACTTGCAAGGACAGGAGCGAACCAGGAAGCCCTGCAGCAATACGAGCAGGCGTTTTCCTGTCTCCAGCGTATGCCCGATCAACATGTGACGCCCGAGTTTCGGGAGACATTGATCCATCAGTTTGCTCATTTGTTGATTCAGGAGCAAGCGCATCCGAGACTATTGGAAATAGCAGCCATGCCGGTCGTGTGCGATCATATCAAGACAGCCTCGTTTTATTTTTATCTTGGATTGGCTCAGTCTCAACAAGGAATGCATGATTACGCCCTTGAATCATTACAGGCCTGCATTGATGCGAAAGATGATCCTGCATTTACCCCCGTGATCAACGAAGTTCAAACCGGTATCCCCCATTTTTTCATGGCGAAGATTCACGCGCGCCGAAAGAATCTCAGGGTTGCCAATGATTGCTTTGGCCTGGCGCTTGAAAGATCACCTGACAATATTAATATCATCATCGATTACGCAAGGTTCCTCGACGAGATCGATCATTCGTTGGAGGCGCTTCAGATCCTGCACCGCTACATCAAGGTGGGTTCCGGTGAAATAAAGTATTGGACCCTTGGTGCTGAAATTGCCCTGGCTCAAACAGGAATGAGGGAATTTGCACTCGACTGGACATCGGAAGCCATTAAATTTTTCGGCTCTGAATTCAAGGTGCTCTTTCTGCATATCGAGGCGTTGATTGTGAATCAAAAATGGGAGGAAGCCCTTAAGTACAAAACCGACTATGCGGGCGATCCGGTCACGGCGCGTCATGCTGTCCAGTCGATGATGATTGATATGGTAGCTGATCAAACAATGTCGACTATCGATCCTGCACGCGAGAAGGAACTCAGTCTGGCATTCATCAAAATGTATCGTCAGCTCATTGAACTGAAAGACGGTGGAGCGATTCACAAAATCAATGATGCATGCGCTCAGCTCGAGAAGCGATTGCCCACGGCGTACAAGTTGTTAACCGATGCGATACAGTCCACACAGGAAAACTCTCACTCGAAAGGAACATGAAAAACAACTGCCTTCCCATTCAATGGATAAAGCTCACATGGTGTTGCCTGATCATGCTCGTGTGCCTGATGAATGCCTGCAGCAGAGATTCAAGCTCCAAAGGTATTTCTGATGCTGAATCGCTGGAAAAGCTTGCGCGTTCCGGTGATCCTTCTGCTCAAAATCAATGGGGATTCAATTTGTTTAATGGATATGGTGTGGCAAAAAATCCTGAAGAGGGGCTTGATTGGATACAAAAATCAGCAAATCAGAATTTTGCAAAAGCACAATATAACCTGGCATTGTTTCATCAGGATGGAAAAGGTGTTGAACCTGACCTGGTCAAGGCTTTCGAACTCATGCTCAAGGCG
>JBDQII010000108.1:0-12457 GCA_040264395.1 Verrucomicrobiota bacterium | reverse complement strand
GGACCGTCCGCAATGCCGCGAGCAAAAGCCTCTCCCTGATGCTCAATGGAAGGAAACCATTTTTTACGACAAAGTTTCTCACCATGACTGAAAAACCAGTCATCATTAAATACTTCCTGAAAATGAGCTACGACGGGGCCTTCAAAGCAGAAATGAAAGTCCTGAACGCGATGCTTTGATTCACCATTGATAAAATGCCCCTGACGTATGTTCATCCCGCCCGTAAAACCAACGCGACCGTCCACAATCAATAATTTCCTGTGGTTGTGCAAATTGAGCGTGAGAGGTCTTTTGATCGCACTCAATGGAAGAAAGCGAGCGCAGGGAATCTGTGATGCTTTGAGCGCTTTGAAAATGGAGGGCCACGAGTAGCGTGAACCCGTGGAATCAACCAGCACCCGTACTTCTACTCCACGGTTAATGGCTCTTTTGAATGCGTCCACAAATTCCAACCCGACTGGACAATGATCGAAAATGTAACTGGCGAAGCCAATAGTTTCAGTAGCTGCATCAATGGCTTGAATCATGGCGGGGTAAGCCTGTTCACCATTTACCAGCACCTGCATGTCATTCCCCGGGAGTAACGGTCTGTCAGTAATATCTCTGACCGCATGAAAATGCGGATGCCATTGTTCAAATGAACTCCCAAAGCAAGCAATTGAATGATGAAGATTACCCTGCCCCCCCATCGGTTCAGAAGTCACGTGTTCCATGTTACCACGTAACAACAGAGCCCTTCGTTTTACTCGATTGATTCCAAATAAGGCATAGAGAATGGAACCTGCGAGGGGTAAAATCCAGATGAAAGCAACCCAAAGAACAGCTGACCTTGAATCACGTTTGTAAATGACAGCATGGGATGATGAAAATGTCGCTAACAGCAAGCCAAAGACAATGCCCATAGTCTGCCATTTACTGAAAAAGTATGATTCCAGGGCTTCCACTCCTACTGAACTAATCCGTTGCAACCAAATTTCAACCCTGAACACTCATTCAGGCAGGTTCAATTGTGGCCTTGGCTATTACTGCAAGTGGATCGGCAGACTGTTCATAATAAATTTCTGACTCGCCATGATACCTCCCGTTTGCTCGGAGAGGACATTATTGCCAAACTTGAATCTTGTGGTGGTTTCAATCGATTTCAATACAGCACAATGCGTATCATTGACCATGATGCCAAGTAATTCGCCAGTTTTGCTAAATACCAAATCGCCGCGTGAAGGAGAAAATTTGCCTACCAGCTTACGAAAGGCCTGCTTCTCCATTTTGACATAATCTGGATTCTGAGGATCCAACTTGAACTCAGCTTCTCCGTAGTAACCATCCTGAGCCCCAACAAGGACAGCTTCCTGGAATTTGAAGGGGTTTTCCGCTAGCTGATAAATTTTACCGCCTAGCACGTCGGCTTGTTTTGCGCCGACGGGAACCACAAGGATTCGAGGGTCGGCCTCAATGCAAGACATGAGCGCTACGGAATAGGCTTTTTGAGAGCGATTAACAACACCCGTCAACTGTTCCCAATTTGATTCTCCCTGCCAGATTCTGAATGGTGTGCCTTCGACATGATACAAAGCGTAAATGGCGTCTCCATCTCTAACGAGCACACTGTTGGTCTCACTTTCTTTATTGATCGCCTGACCAAACAATCCACTCCGTGCGGCAAAAAATCGCGTTGTGATACGGTTTTCAACGAAATCATTGAATATCGTATTGGCCGCCAGCGGGGTATTGCTACGAATGTCCTCCCTGATCTCTTCCGATTTTGCAGACAGATTTTCTACTCCAACTGCCAACGCATCAGCATGATCTTGAATCCTTTCTTTTTCTTCACGAACAACAGCCACTTCTTCTTTGGCTCCAGCAAGCTGTTCTCTTGAATATTCAACATCGGCTCTTGCAACGCTTATTTCATCTTTGGCTGCATCGTAATATTCACGAATGATAACCTCAGCCGTTTGAGATTGTTTTAATTCCAGCGCCAACTGGAATTTCTGTTCTTCTGCAGCCTTTCTTTCCTTTTCCAAAGCATCCATTTTACCCTGCATTTGCTTTGCTTCCTGCCGACGTACTTGCAGTTCGGATTGTATGGTTTCCAATCGGGCTCTTGAGTCGTTGGCCTGAACGGTCGAAGTGCTTAAATTTTGCTGCAGTTGCTTTGCCTCGTTCTTTACGCTGACGTATTGCTCCTGAAGAAAAGCGACGTTTTTCTGCGTATCGTCGTATTGCTGCTTGAGCATTGTGCGGTCGCGCTGTAACTGACTAGCTTTCTGCTCTACCTTTTCAAGGTTGTTTTCAATCGATTCAATTCTAATTTCCTTTTCAGCAAGAACGGTCTCTTTGTTTTGGAGACTGTCTTGCATGGATTGCAGCTCTCTGGTCAGGACGTCTTTGGATTGGCGTTCCTCTTCAAGAGCCATTCTGAGAGTTTCCATTATATCCTGAGCTCCCTGAATTCCATCAACTTCGGTCAGTTCGGACTCGTCTGATTCGGCTGGAGGTTGTTGGTCAAACCGTGCCAATGAAAGAAGACTTATCAGGAGGAAATCACAGATAATGATGAGCAATGGTTTGTTCATGCTCTTTCAGTTTCGTTTTCAACAATAAGTTTACGACGGTATGGACGCACATGGAAAATTTTCAGTGCAGACACAAATATAATACCAAATAAAGTGGAGGAATAAGCTGCCATCAGCCCCGGTTTCACAATACCGAGCGCTAGCATCACCAAAGACAGAACCGTACCTCCAAGTCCAAGATATAGCCCTGAGTCGAATAAGTTTTCTTCGTTATCCAGAAGTCGCAACTTCAAGCCACTATGTGCATCCTGTTTTTTGATTTCTTTCAATTTAACCAGGCATAATGCGTAGATGCATACCTGAACCAGAAAAAACAGAACCAGGGCAAGAATGGTGATTTGTGTTATTTTTGTTTCCATAATTGATTCAACGTCATCCGTAACAGCGGACTGCATGACCGGAAATCTCCATTTGGCAGTATTTTCCACCTTTTTTGAGTCCTGCGCAAGAAAAGGTTCTCCCAGGACTATTACGAAAAGCAGAAAGACGAGGGCCAGGATTTGCTGGCGCAAAAAACCGATTCCATCCACCTGCATTTGCCCATTGGCATCTTCCGGTTCCGGCTTGAGTTGATAGAGAAATCGTAAAATAAAAAATATCCCAAACAAATAGAGGAGATATTTGATCAACAGAGCAAACATCGGCATGCGGAGGGTCAGCTTGCATAATTGTGATGATGGCGCACTGAACAACCCATAACTGCGAAGCCATTCGCGTGTAGGTGAAACAAAAACAGGTTCCTGTCTTTGTAACAAATGTCTCAGGGCCTCCTGCCCGTTGACGATGCCGAGTTGAATATCCCCGGATGCTGTCTCAGGAAACCTTCTCAGGTATTCAGCCAGCAAGGCTCCTGACTCAGCGAACCGCAGCGAAGAGAAAACCCTGGGCAACATTTCGTCGGAACGCATCGCATGATGTGTGAGCGTGCGAAGGCTCTCAACAGATTCCACTTTTTGTATGAATGTCGTTAGTTGCCCCCAATTCATGCGCTTGCTAAGAGACAAAATATCAAGACACATCGCTTCAAGATGCCGTGTGTCTTTCCCGAGGTTCACTTGGGTTGCTAGAAGCTCAACCTGTTGTCCAAACTCCGAACTAAGATGATCTTCCTGATATAAAAGACCGATCAACAGCAGTGCCGAATCGAAAGGTTGTCCGCCAGCACTGGCAACAGGGTAAAACACATTCAAAGACTGTAAATTCCGATTTTTCAGTATTGTTTGAACTCCGGGCCGATTTGATTGCTCGAGATGATTCAAAACTGATTCGCGGAAATTACTGTCCACCATCCATCCAAGCACGAACCTTGAATTTGAAGGATTACTGTCAAGAAACCGCTTAATCAGGGCATCGGAATCTCCTTGTTGAAATCCCTTAGGATCCTGACTACGGTATTTTTCGAGAGCTTCTTCAAGCTCTTTTACGCCATCCAATGCGTTGAACCGAGCGCTTTGAAAAAGGATGTGTGCAGAGCCTGATTTTTCCAGACGTAACAAGGAAAACCCTTCGCTAATCAATGTAGGCTTACCTCCTGCTATCCGTAAGACACCGGAGTCAACTGACCGTAAATAGGCAGGGGTCATCACAGCGATCAGCAATAATGCTGACCCGAGCAGGAAATAGGTGATGGCCTTGAGCTTTTTCATCAAATTCGATGGGACATAAGCAATTCCCTCGTGATAAATCAATGGCAATATTTAATCGCCTCAAGATTAGCCTTTTCGGCTTATGGCTCATTCGACGAGGCCATTGTCATTGCCATTCATTGAAAGGTGGCAGTGATCAAGATCAGGCTTTTCCATAATGCAGACCATATCCGATCAAGTAAGCTGCAATCTCCAGTCCAATCCTTCAGTTCAAACCCTTTTCTCCCTTTGAAGTTGTAATGCTGAATGAGTCACAAATCTCCATTGAACTCTCAGGATATTCTTTATTGGCAAAGTAAGGCAAGTAAACTGCTTCAGCTGATGGTTTTGATGCATTGAGTCACTCAATATTGACTGCTGTAAGACCATTTATCAATGCGTTCAGCAACTTGTCGGCACCTCTTGAACCACCTCCACACAATGTGGGATAGCGCCAAGCACAAAACCTAAACACTCAACGGCGCCTGAAGGTTTACCCGGAAGACAAATGACAAGCCCTTTTTCGACTACGACAGCAAGACTCCTTGAAAGAATTGCATTAGGAGTGACTTTCAAGGACTCCATTCGCATTAGTTCTCCGAATCCGGGTAATTCTCGCACCGCAATTTCACGCACGGCCTCTGGAGTCACATCGCGTAAAGCCACGCCTGTTCCTCCAGTTGTCAGTACCAGGTTCGCTCCACTTCGTATTTGCTCTAAAACGGCTCGTTGTATGTCACGTTTTTCATCCGCCACTAGAGTTTCAGCCACCACTTGCCACTTATAGTCTTGAGAAGCTTTTTTAAGGGCAGGGCCTCCTAAATCGTCATACAACCCCTGTGAAGCACGATCTGAAATGGTAATAATTCCAACTTTAATGTCCATGATTCCCATCACTTAAAAGTAAAGTAACAAATTGGCAACGCCCATCATCAGGGGTCAGACGAAACTATAAAAACTAAAATCCCTCCCCATGGACTGCGTTGAACCATTGTACAAAAATAATCTAAGTGTCTATTTTCAGACATTTTTACGATGAGGAACTTCTACCAGATTGTATTTTTTTACCCACCACTGATCATTTCAAAGTTATTTTTAAGCAAATAGGTTTCCGTTAAATGTTCTGTTTATGAAGCTTAGGCACACACCGAATTACTTGGTTGATTCAATGGCACAGTGGTTGCTTAACCATATGCAATCCCCGAAACACCTCAATTGACATAAAATAAATATCAATAAACATCATGAGAGTTCTTACAATCACACTCATTGCCGGCCTCATATTATGGACTGGTTATCAGCTTAACGCCGCAGAGGACGCAACATCTGCCTTAGAGATAGCAGCAGAAACCGTTGAATCTGCAGACATCGCCCCCCAACTCGATACCGGTGATACCGCTTGGATGATAACGGCAACTGCCCTTGTTCTTTTCATGTCTATCCCGGGCTTGGCTCTCTTTTATGGTGGTTTGGTTCGATCCAAAAACATACTTTCCATATTAGTACAGTGCTTTGCAATGGTAGGCATCATGAGTGTCATCTGGGTGACTTATGGATACAGCCTTGCATTTGGGAACGGAGGAAACATGCAGTGGCTTATAGGTGATTTAAACAATGCCTTTTTAAGCAAAGTAACCGTCGACTCCATTTCAGGAACGATACCCGAATCGGTCTTCGTTACTTTTCAGATGACGTTCATCATCATCACTCCTGCGCTGATTGTTGGGGCTTTTGCCGAGCGCATTAAATTCAGCGCCATGATAGTCTTCACCATAGTATGGGTCACTTTTTCTTACCTTCCAATTTGTCACATGGCTTGGGGCGGTGAGGGTGCTTTGTTTGCCGATTGGGGTGTTTTGGATTTTGCCGGTGGAACTGTTGTTCACATCAATGCCGGAATAGCAGGACTCGTGGCCTGTATCATGGTCGGTAAACGCCGTGGTTTTGGTAGTGCAGCATTGCAGCCTCACAGTGTTCCGTTGACCTTAATAGGAGCAGGTATGCTATGGGTTGGCTGGTTTGGATTCAATGCTGGTAGCGAACTGGCTGCAGATGGAGTAGCTGGAATGGCAATGCTGGTTACGCAGCTTGCAACAGCAATGGCAGCCATAACATGGATGTTCCTAGAGTGGGTCAAAACTGGAAGACCAACTGCAGTTGGCATCGCAACAGGTGCTGTTGCAGGTTTAGTAGCCATTACGCCAGCTTCCGGGAGTGCTGGTCCCATGGGGGCTTTGCTGATAGGGTTTTGCTCCAGTGTGGTATGCTATGTCTCCGCGACCTCCCTCAAACACAAATTTGGCTATGACGACAGTCTGGATGTCTTTGGTGTTCACGGAGTGGGCGGTATTGTGGGAGCTGTGCTGACAGGTGTGTGTGCCGCCCCTGCATTGGGAGGTTCCCACACTGAAATTCAAAGTATTGGTTTTCAAGTTGTTGCTCAAATTAAAAGTGTTGTCGTTACGATTGCATGGAGCGGTGTTGTTTCAGTCATTGCTTTGTTCATTATTGATAAAACAATGGGCTTGAGAGTGAGTGATGAGGAAGAAATGATGGGGCTCGATCAGGCATGCCACGGTGAATCAGGTTATAACTCATGATCTGGCCTTTATTACCATCATGCGGGATTCAGCTCAAAAATGATTGCCCGCAGATCATAATTGCTAGAGATTAAAAAACATTCAATGCGGAATTGACTAGCGACGCTCACGGGCGCGTCAATCAAATCGGCCAAAGTATTAGAAAGAAAAGTTCGTTTATGAAAAAAATAGAAGCGATCATCAAGCCATTCAAATTAGAAGATGTCAAAGAGGCTTTGGCCGAAGTTGGTATCGAGGGTATGACTGTCAGCGAGGTCAAGGGTTTTGGCAGGCAAAAGGGTCACACTGAAATCTATCGAGGAAGTGAATACACGGTCGATTTTCTACCCAAAATCAAGATTGAAATAGTCGTTTCCGACGACCAAGTCGAGACCGGTGTCAAAACCGTAATAGACTCAGCCAAAACTGGCAAAATCGGCGATGGAAAAGTATTCGTATCATCGGTTGAGGAAGCTGTCAGGATTCGGACAGATGAACGCGGCGAACAAGCAGTTTAACTACTGCAAGCCTATTTATTTTAAAAAGCGCGAAGGTTCATTCCTTCGCGCTTTTAGTCATTGAGACTCATCTTTAATGTGAGTTACAATCTTCTATCAAGGAAGTTTGTATGAATAGTATCGTGGCCGTTTCAGGTTTTTTAGTTTTGACCGACAGCGGAATACCCTCAGTGAACCAGAATCGATAACCAAAATCCCCGCGCTTGTGTCATTCGCAAGCCACACATCCCCCATCCCTGAACCTATTGCTGGTCAATCCTTGCTTTGATTATTGATGATGGCTGGTTTTGATTTGAAAATCAGCTACTGTTCAATAAAAGACTGGGCATAAATTAAGCAAAGGACATTACCCCGTATCCTTTAATGATGATTGCATTCGATTTAGACTCTACTAATAAGCGCCAAAGCCTTCAAGCGTCGGGAAAAACCGTCCTTGAGCTTTAATAGCCAAAAGCGTGTAAGCATATGATAACACCATTGTCCAAAAGCCAATTAGAAGCTCCTTATCCCGCCCAGTAGCGGACTTTTCTCTTACCCCGGACAGAAGGAAGCTCCACCGGGCCAATACAACACTTCATGTCCTGATTGAGCATCTTGGAACCTCGTTTAAGACAGAATTGCTATGGTGGTAATCACAGCACGAATATTCTTTGTAATTCTCAATTGCACTGCCCCATTGCCAATGAGTGTGGATTTCTAATTAAGTGGATATCCATCGCCTCCAGAAGCCACTTTTCAGAATCCTTGTATTGCTGCACAACCTGATTCAATTAAATAAAAGAATAACGTTAGTTTGCAAATTGTCACAATGATGGATAAAAGGCAGGTTAAATCATGTGAATTCTTCAGGTAGAGCAAATGAGAAAATTAGTATACTCCGTTGAATATCAAAGCTTCTTGATATTCATTTTCTTTTCTATTGCACCCTGGATTTCCTTGCCAGCAGAAACCACACAACACAAATTACTTAAAGGAAACCTTGAACCGCTCAAGCTACAAGGCAGGATTACTTACGAACCCAATCCAGAAAAACCGTGGAAATTTGGACGCTATTATTTAAATGGACCAGAGCATTATCTTGCTGGGGCCGTCGTCGAACTCGTTCACGGAGATGACAAAAAGCAGTTCGTCGTCGATACTGAACGAAAAATCAAAACACATTTGATGGACCAGGAAAACTTCATGTTTGTTCCTGAGATGATTGCAATTCAAAGCGGCGACAAAGTTCGGTTCAAAAATAGCGAGGAAGCCTATCACAATGTGATGTGCCTGAATGACAATCCGCCTTTCAATATCAATTTGGGCAAAAATCAGGAACATCTTCATGAACCCAAAGTTGCCAAAGGAGCTGAAAACCCTCTGGATATTCGCTGTGTATTTCATGGTGCCATGAAAGGCTGGATTTGTGTGTTTAATCATTCTTATTTCAAAAAGACAACCAAGTCGGGAGCATTTGAGTTCTCGAAAATCCCCTCGGGAGACTATCAGTTACGGGTTGTTCATCCTGCGGGAGGTTTGTATCTGGAAACTGAAGTAAGGAAATTAAAACAATCATCCGACACACAATGGAACATCGTCTTGACGCCTGAACACTTGAAGGCACAATCCGAATAGAACCCTCAAAACAATCATTCAGGACATTTATAACCAAACATGAATAATCAACGGACTAGTGATCCAGCCGAAAAACCAAAAAACAAACTAAGTCGCCGTCAGGCGATCGGCAAAAGTCTTCAGTGGACCGGATTGTCCATGACTGTTCCTGGATCCGTCTGGGGGGCATTTGAGCAACAGCAGGCTGACGAAACAGGGGTTTCCTTCGAAGGCATGCCCAGAGCTCGTGAGAACCGTTTGGACTGGGAAATGCTCAGTGAATACATCACGCCACAGGATCAGGTCTTCAATGTTCAACATTACGGGATGCCAGAGTTTGATGAGGATAAATTCACTCTGTCAATAAGTGGGCTTGTGAAGAAACCACTGACTTTTTCCATGGATCAGATTCGCGCCATGCCTCAGCAGCATCAATATATGACGCTTGAATGTTCCGGCAACGGAGCAAGCAAAGGGTTCATGGATGCGATTTACAACAGCAAATGGACAGGCACGCACCTCGCTCCGCTACTGAAAAAATGCGGATTGAACCCCAAGGCCACCGAAATTGTATTCTACGGAAAAGACACAAAAGAGGAGGTATTACGAGAAGGAACTTCAAGGGAATTAAAAATCGAAGTACCTTTCGGGCGAAGCATGACTCTGGAAAATGCCATGAATCTCCCACTGCTCCTTGCGTATAATCGAAATGATCAGCCCATGGAATTCCGCAATGGGGCCCCCCTCAGGCTTATCGTTCCGGGCTGGTATGGCGTTGCCAATGTCAAATGGCTGACTCGCATTGAGCTCAGGGATCGTCGTTACATGGGCCGTTATATGGCTCGTGATTACGTCACAGTTCGCGGTGAAAAAACGGATCAGGAACTTACCTATGTGGAAACATCTGTCACTCGCATGAACCTGAAGTCCATCATTGGCCGTGTAACTCGACGGCCCTCTCAAAACGGTAAAATTCCGCTCAGAGCCTACGGAGCAGCATGGAGTGATGGTACAGATATTGATCGGGTGGAAGTAAAATTGAATGATGATCAGTGGCAGACCGCACAATGGGATGAATCCCTTCCACGTCATAAATACTGTTGGCGGTTTTTTTGGATTGATCTGGCACAGGTGACTCCCGGAGAACACCAGCTTGTTTCAAGAGCCATTGACGTAAATGAACGCATTCAGCCATCAATAGAGGATGATGAGATTTCCTTGAAAAAGACCTATTGGGAGGCGTATCAACAATGGCCGAGAAAGATTAAACTCGAAATTTGAGGTTCTCTCACTCTGGTTGGAAATGATAACTGTCATGACCTGGAGTCTTGTAAGGGGGATAAACCCATTCAAAAATGAATCACCAAGAATTTCCGACCCTAAGGTCTGCACTGAAACCCTTCATTATAAAACGACACAAAAGAGAGGGAGAATCTACTTGGAAAACTTTCATGCGTAAAATGCGACCGGGAGCGCGAGGCTTTAGAGAGCTTCTGGTAGTGCTGCTTCCTCTTTTTATCCATAAGGAAAGGGTTCACAATATGTAGATTCTCGATTGAATACAGAGCTGCCCCATGATAAACATTTGACACAAGACTGAGCGCCGCTGTCTTTGGAGGCCAGATGCAGCAAAACGAGTGTCCATCCGTTCCTATTACAAGGACCCTCGTTTTGACGTTTCCCTACAAAGGCTTACGCGCATGCTGTCCAAATATGACACACGAACTGTAAGCTGAGATGAACGACTGGAATATTCAATCCAGGTCCCGATTATGTCACGGTTGTGACAATGGTTTTGAGGACCAACAAATCTATCATAGCCTTCTATTTTCCCAAAAAGGAACTTATGAAAGGCAGGATGTATGCAATACCTGCTGGAAAGGTCAATTTTCGGACACTTCGGGTGCTGCGAAAGGATTTATTTCTCACTGGCAGGGTCGCTATCAATCCCCTCCCCCACCTCCACCTGAAGCAATACGCAAGGATACAGCGGAATCTCTTCTCAGGAAACTGAGTGAGATAAAACTACCACATTATGCCGGAGCGCTTTATATCCTGGCCGTAATGCTGGAACGAAAGAGAGTTTTGAAAGTAAGGGGACAAGTCCGTGAGAAAGGGCAACGGGTTTTCATATACGAGCAAACAAAGACAGGCGATGTTTTTACCATTGCAGAGCCTGATTTAAGCATGGAGAAGCTAGGACTTATTCAGCATGACGTGGCTGAACTTATGGAGAACGGGCTTCCAGACGAACTCGAATCTAAACATGGAGATCCAGCAAGGCCTAAGCAGGGAAGAAACGCCTCCAATGCGCAAGTAATCAGCGGAGAAATCAATCAGGAAAAGGAGGAAATACATGCAGAAGCCTGATTATGAGACATTAATCCTCCGTCTGGAATCCAGAATTCAGTATACCTTCAGGGACAAAAAACAAATTCAGCTGGCCCTTACTCACCGATCCTTTTCCGGATTAGATGCCCGATCTCTTGACAATAACCAACGTTTGGAATTCCTCGGCGATGCGGTGCTTCAACTGATTATCACTCTGGAGCTATATCAACGTTACTCCGAACACGATGAAGGACCTCTGACCAAAGCTCGAGCCCAACTTGTAAATCGACGCACATTGGCTAATTTAGCGAAAATCATTGATCTTGGCTCCTGTCTGCTGATGAGTCGAGGAGAGGAACTCAGCGGCGGCAGGGAAAGATCCAGTGCCCTTGCGGATGCGTTTGAAGCCATCGTAGGAGCTGTTTTTATTGATGCTGGATACGAAGGGACAAAAGAATTTGTTCTAAGATTTTTCAACGACCATTTAGGTGAACTTCAGATACTCCCCAACTTGGAAAACCCGAAGGGTGAATTGCAGGAATACCTTCAGATACAATCCAACCAGCCTCCACATTATGAATTATTGAATGTTAGCGGGCCTGACCATGACCGCTCTTTTGAATGTGCCGTGCTGCATGGTGAAAAGGAGCTGGGACGTGGCTGTGGCAAGAGCAAAAAGGAAGCGGAATTTCATGCGGCTGCCGAAGCTTTGGTCAACATTAGGGATAATATCAATACTGACAAAGCGTCTGAAAAATGAATATCACCTTCCTCAGACTTCCACTGTTTATAACAGTAAAGCCACCATTGGCAGTGTTCCTTTAATCGTGGAATTCATTAAAGCCATCGCCAGTTACGAAGGGGTGGCAGATAGGATCAAAGCAACCAAGAACTTATGGTCACCATGTTTCTTCGAAAACAAACCAGTGGCCAAATTGTCCATTAGATGTTTTAAGGATTGTTCGGTTTGTGGAAATATCATACTGAGTTTCCTGTTTCAACTTGCACTTGTTCATCACCATGCGCAACTTGAATGGGTGGCTCTTGTTTGGAATAATGACAATGTTGCGTGTGATCGAAAACAGGCGTAAAACCATAGGGTGAGTAGCAAGTTTGTCACATGGAGTTTGAGCCCATCAGAAATTCTAAGTTCAAAGGACTTATAGGCGCATGCTTCAATCAACCCCATACCCCGAAACAGCTTCAACACGCACTAAGTGGATCAGGGCATTACG
>JBDQII010000107.1:0-12501 GCA_040264395.1 Verrucomicrobiota bacterium | reverse complement strand
CGGGTACTTTATCCTCATTATACAGCACTAATCTGGCGCCTTTGCCGAAATCGGAATTAGCCTCACGTCTGGTTCGACAGTACATTGAACGGTTTCAATGGCCCCTTGGTTTGGCGATTATGATTCTGATGTGTGAAGTGTTTGTTTCTGATCGAAAAAAAGTACCGAAACCTACTACACAAATTCAATCAGGCAATGTTTTGAAACATTCGTGAGAAAACCCTGCAGGCATTGAAAAAATCTATTATTTATGCCATTTTAGTCATTCAGGTATCCGTAATAATTCAATAAAGACCATGCACCTAGAAAAAACACTCAGTCAAAACTCTTGGAAGATTCAGATGTGTCTCATGGTTGGGCTTCTTCTGGCAATGGTGCTGCGTGCAGATTCCCCGCGCAAAGCGGCCGAATTCATGAAACTTGGTCAGTATGACGATGCCATGAGAGTTTATGCGGATCTTGCATCCAGGAAACCGGATGATTCACGTTACCTCTACAATGCCGGAGTTGCTGCTTACAAGGCTCAGAAATTCCAGGAAGCTCAGGAATATTTTGATGCTTCAAGTTTGTCGTCTGACCTGGGTTTGCAACAGCAGTCATTTTATAACCGCGGCAATGCACTCTATAAATCCGGTGAAAATGAAGCAGAATTTGAAAAGAAAACACAATTATGGAAGGAAGCTCTTGATCAGTTCGATCATGCTGTGAAATTGAACGATACTGATAAACTTGCAACAGAGAACCTTCAGTTTGTTAAAACCCAACTGGAGAATCTTCAGCAGCAGCAGCAGCAGGAGCAGGAGAATCAGCCCGACGAAGATCAAAACGAAGACGACAAACAGAACGATCAGAAAGATCAGGACAAGCAACAGCAGAACGATCAACAGCAGAACGATCAGAACGATCAACAGCAGAACGGCCAGGAAGACTCAAGTGAAGGCAATGATCAAGATCCATCCTCGGAGGAAGATCAGGAAGATTTGAAAAAGGGAAATCAGGATCAGGAGAATCCTGAAAAGCCAGAAGAGCAGGAACAAAAGCAACCTTCAAAATCAGATGAAAATCAAGAGGAGGAAGAAGCATCCGCAGGTCAACCGGAGGAAGGTAAAGGAAATGAAACTGAAACCGCAGCAACCACAATGACGCCTCAGCAAGCCATGCAGTTATTGGAATCCGCAAAGGACGAGGCAAAGGCGTTGATCTTCAAACCTCGAGAAAATAAACGCAACCAACGTTTCAAAGATTGGTGAATTTGGACTTCCGCATGTTTTCGAGAGTATTAAAACCCTTGTTTGAGAGATGGCAGAGTTGGTTGTTGGTCCTACCGCTCTTCTCTTTTATTTTTGTAATACCCGCCACAAGAGCTGCCGAACAAGTACGTACGGGAGTGTCTCTCTCTCCTGCTAAGGTGCCGGCAGGAGAAACAGCGATATATCAATTGCAAGTCATTAATGGAAAACCCAGTCAGCTTCCGGAGTTTCCAGCCATTGATGGACTGGAAATTAATTATGCAGGTCAACAAACCAGTTCCAATACCCGGATTTCCCAAGGCAGGATGGTGAGGGTAGTTTCTTTGATTTACCAATGGAAAATAGTACCTGAGAGAGAAGGTGTTTACCTGATTCCCCCCCTGGAATTCAAAGTCGGTGGTAATACCCTTAGAACTCAGGCAGCCCGGCTATCGGTAAGCAAGGGGATTGATTACAGTCAATATGCTTTCATTCAGCTAAGCCTCCCCAAGCGCGAGTTTTATGAAGGGGAACCATTTGCTTTTTCAGTTGATTTATTTGAACAGAATGCCCGGGTAGAGAAAGCGCCTGATCTCATATCAGATGGGTTTGTGGTTCAACGCATATCAGACAATCTTCGGCAAAGCAAAAAAGTGATTGAAGGTGCATCCTACAATGTATGGAGCCTTGATTATACGGCGCGACCTGTGCGGCACGGTGAGTTGCAACTTGGCCCTGTCGATTGGCCTGCTGGTTTAGTGTTTCGTCAACAATCCCGCTCAAGAAGTGTGTTCGATTCTTTTTTCAATGATATGAACGCAAAACGCCGCAATATCGTTTTGAAGGCTGCCGGTGAAACTTTGAAGATCCTTCCATTACCCGCTGAAGATAGACCGGCATCCTTCAACGGTGCCATTGGTGTTTACTCCATGGACATTGAAGCTTCTCCCAAGGAGCTCATAGCTGGAGATCCACTGACGATCATCATCAGTATTTCAGGTAATGGAGCTCTGGATTCCGTTCCAATGCCACCGATTGACCATTGGCAAGGATTCAAAACGTATCCAAACAGCGTAACTACGCAACAGAGCGATCAGACCGGACTTGTTGGAATACGTCGTTTTGAACAGGTCGTCATTCCGCAAAGTAGCGATTTAAAAGCTATCCCGCCCATAGAGTTTAGTTTTTTTGATACAAACGCTAAGAAATACCGCTCGATCAAGTATCCCGCCATACCGATTAAGGTAAAAGCAAACCCGAATGCACCTACGGTGCCCTCTCAAACATTTTTGAGGAATGGCGAAGAAGGGTTCCCGAAGCCCAAACCCAAAGATATAGTGCCCATCAAACCATTTCTGGGTGAGGTGGTCGCACTTAATAATCCTTGGATGATGCAAAGCAGTGCTTATGGGCTTCAACTCATTCCCTTGATTTTTCTCGGGATAGCATTAGGTATCAGTCAATTTCGAGAGCGATCTGGTAAGGATATCAGGGGTAAGCGAAAACGCCATGTGGACTCGTTCATCCGAAAACAAGTTCCGTTACTGGACGCGATGGCACAAAAGAATGACAGTGACGGTTTCTTTGAACTTATGTTTCGGCTCATACAGGAGCGTTTAGGTCAATGCATGAATTTGCCGGCTGTATCCATTACCGAATCAGTTCTTGATGACCAGCGTGGACAATTGGATTGTTCAGAGGAGGATATTGAAACGCTTCATCGCCTGTTTCAGGCCTGCAACCAAGCGAGATACGCTCCGATACGATCCACAGAACAATTAGTGCAATACGCAGGTGAATGTCGTCAGATACTGACGAAAATAAATTGAAAATTTCTCTTTGCGATACATGTCCTCTAGCAACTTCAAATTCCGTGTTTTCATTCCTCTTCAATGGGTAAACCCAACATGGATAGTCGTGTTGGGTTTGTTACTGGTGCTCATGGATTCGTCCAGATTGAGAGCACAGCAAGGTGAGGCTCAAGCAAGCGCTCGGGGTGAAGAGATGTCCTCAGAGGAAGCATTGATCGCCGCAGAATATAGGGAATTGCTCGAACTGGATGATCTGGCCTTGCAGGAAGTTGATGATTGGATTAGCGAATCGAATGCAACTAATGATGGTGTGGATGACACATCATTGATCTCGCTTCCCGCTAGAATCGAACAACGACTCAAACCGGTCCGCGCTGCCTACGATGCATTCATTCAAAAGCATCCCAAACATGTGGGCGTGCGATTGGCTTATGCCAGCTTTTTAACGGACCAAGGTGATGAAGTTTTGGCTGCGCCTCATTTAATGAAAGCAACTGAGCTAAACCCTGGAAACCCGGCAGCATGGAATAATCTCGGGAACCATTACGGCCATCTGGGACCTGTAAAAAAGGCTTTTGAATGTTATGAAAAAGCGATCAAGCTGAACCCCAATGCAGCGGTTTATTTTCATAATTACGGGACTACCGTTTATTTGTTCCGCAAGGATGCGATGAAACATTTTGAAATCAGCGAATCCGAAGTGTTTGACAAAGCTTTGAAGCTTTATCGACAGGCTCTTGAAAAAGAACCGCGTAACTTTGATTTAGCGGAAGACATCGCACAGACTTACTACGGCATTCGAAATAAAGCAGTGCCTCCTCGAATGACTCGTCCAGACGAAGCTCTGAAGGCATGGGCCTATGCTTTGAAAATAGCGCCGGGTGAACATGAAAGACAAGGCGTCTACATTCATCTGGCACGTATCCATCTTCAGATTGACCAAGTAGCGGAGGCCAGATTGGCTCTGGATAAAGTAAATCTAGCTGTTTACCGGACATTAAAAGATCGAGTGGGCAAAAACCTTGAGAACCGGACTGCCGAACTCGTTCCCATTGCTGATTTGCGTTGAAAAATCAAATATGGTTTGAGTTTGCCAAGTGGTTTGTTTGATGAGTTTTTTTTAATATCTAACAAAAAGGATTTATGGATTTGCCCGAATTACCTCTCATGCAAGATGCGGAATTAATCGAACTCGCGAAATCAACAATGCATGACGCAAAATTTCCATTCCTTTCTTCCGTTGATGGGGATCAAGCGCGGGTGCGCCCCGTCTCACCAGTACGTTTGGATCATTTTACTGTCTACATAGCCAACCTTAAATTCTATAAAAAGACCGAGGAAATTGCCAGTAACCCCAAAGTTGAGCTTTGCTACATGGCTCAGAATCATGATCAAGTCCGAATTACTGGTATTGCAGAGCTTGTTGATGACCGTGCAACAATGGTTGAAATTTGGGATAGCAACCCTCTTCTTCGCAAATACCTCGGATCAGTAGATAATCCTCAGTTGATTATTTATCGAATCATTCCAAATCAAGTTCGATACATGAAAGAATGGGCACTCGAATATTATGACGTAAATTTTTCCTCATGATTCATCATTGTTAAGCGGAAGTTCCCATTTCAATGACCCTGATAATTTCCCTGATGACCTGCTTAGGATAGATTCCCTCGAGTCCCTTTTCCGATTCAATAATGGTAACGTGTTTTCCCAATGGTCGCCATATTTTCATGTTGCTAGGGCCCCATAAAATGACTGAAGGAGTCCCCAGACCTGCCGCTATGTGACTGATGCCAGAATCGTGTCCGACAAATGCCTGACTTTGAGATAGGGCTCGCGCCACTTCTTCCAACGGACGGTTCATTAAAAGTCGAGTTCGATCTTTCGGAAATAGGCCATCAAGTTTTTCAGCGCTTTCTCTTTCAGCTTCTCCGCCCACGATGAGGACTTCCACATCGGTGTCATTCAACAATTCTTCTGTCAAACGGATCCAGTTTTGCAACGGCCAATTTTTTTTGATACTACCGCTTCCAGGGTGTAAGGCTATCCGGCGTTTCAAATCCGTTTTTTTTCCTTTTAAAGCTCCTATACGGCTCAGGTCGGGTAACACGCCTGCTTCGTAAATAGCCAGCTTTTCAAGAGGCTTAAGAAAGACATCAACGGCGTGCAGATTTAATCGTTCATCGGGACGATGCGGCCCTTTGATATAATGGTGTTTTCCGGAAAGTGAGACGTTGTTTTGGAAAAGACTGTCCGGATCAAAAAGGTAGGTAACGATGATGTTGAACTGAGCGAAATACTGCAGCCATTCAGGGGGTACCTGCCCCTTAGGAGCGAAGAAACGGGCAAGTCCGGGTGCTTCTATAGATTTGGCTGAATGCGCCCACCCAGCTTCGATGGCGAGGTTGGCTACCTTCGGGTAACCCAGCACTTCGATATGTGTCGCAGGAAAATTCTTTTTGAGTGCCTGCAGTACAGGGATGGTGAGTATGAAATCCCCAATGGCACCTCCCCTGATAACCAATACCTTGCCTTTGCTCTGAATCACAATGACGGTGAAGTTCGGAAGATCGTAACCCCAAGCAAGATGACCAATGCACAAAATGCGATTCGTGAGAGGCAGAGGATTTTCAATCTGCCCAGATCTCTGGTCGCCCATTGAATGCAATCACGCATGCGCCACGGCGAAATGGTAAACCACATTCCGCCTACCACCAATCCATAAGCCCAGATCACAATCACAAGACGCCATTGAGTATCAACCCATCGTGCAGTCTCCACCATCAACTTCGCCAGAAGGAGCATGACCAATGCAGCTCCTCTGACAGCTAAAAAATCTCGAACGAAGACGGCGGTTCCAATCCCGATGGCAGCGAAGCCAATAATCATTAAATTTTTGTAAGCTGCGAAATCAGAGATGTCTTCCTGCTGGACCAAATACAGGAACCAGGCTGTTGCGATCGTCATCAGCAGGTAGCCCCACTTATTAGAGCGGGAGAACGCCTTCATGGCGTTTTGAAACTCAGTTGGCCTGAGCAGACCATAAATCGCAGGTGCAGCAAATCCGGTTCCCAGTAAAATAGATAAAAGTGACAGTGACATAAAAATTATAATTTTAAAATGCGCTCAGCAGGTGGGAAGCGGATCATTGACATTCAGTATCGCTGGATCTCCGTAAAGAGTAAAAGATCCTGTGCGTTCGATGTTCAATTTCAACAATTGTCCCTGGTGGCGTTGTTTGTTTCCCTCGAATACCACAATCTTGTTGCATCCTGTGCGTCCCTCAAGCCGCTCTGAATTCCTGCGACTCGGACCCTCAACTAGAATTTCGACTTCACGGTTCAAAAACTGCTCGTATCGTTTTCGGCCGATCTCTGTGATACGTTTCAATAAGATGGCATGGCGCGATTCGATGATTTCCTTTGGAATCTGACCGTCCATTTCACTTGCAGGTGTCCCAGTGCGCTGGGAATATTTGAAAACAAAGGCATTATCAAACCCTACTTCCTCGGCAAGAGACATGGTGGCTTGAAAATCTTCTTCGGTTTCCCCTGGAAACCCGACGATGATGTCGGTAGTTAGTCCTATATGAGGATTAACCTTTCGAAGTTTATGGATGATTTCAAGAAACCGCTCCCGAGTGTACACCCGGTGCATGCGTTTCAAAAGACGGTTGCTGCCGCTTTGAACCGGAATGTGGGCACTTGGACATAATTTGGGAAGACGGCCGTAAGCTTCGATTAAGTCATCTCCATAGCCTTTCGGGTGTGGAGATGTGAATCGAATGCGCTCTAGATCCTCTATTTGATGAACCGCATCCAGTAATTGAACGAATGCTGATTTACCATCCTTCATGCCAATCTCCCTTTTGCCGTAACTGTTGACAATCTGGCCCAACAGTGTGATTTCCCTGACGCCTCGATCGACCAATTGCTGGCATTCAAGAACAATCTCCTCGATGGATCGGCTGCGTTCCTTGCCACGCGTGTAAGGGACAATGCAGAAGGTGCAATATTGATTGCATCCTTGCATGATACTGACAAAAGCAGTGACGGATGATTTTTCCGTATTTCCTTTGAGCAAGTGTTCTTTGATCGTGGCTTCGCTGCCTTGCTCCTCGTCGGTATCGACAATTTGTTGTTTTCTGCCATGGACCAGATCATCTATATAATCTGGAGCGTGATGAAATTTCTGTGTTCCCAGCACCAGATCAACATCGGGTAACTGATCGACCAGGGACTTACCTCGGCTTTGTGCCATGCAACCCATGAAGCCGAGAACCACGTCAGGACGGTTTCTTTTGAGTGTCACGGCCAGATTCTGCATTTTCCCGAGTGCTTTTTGCTCCGCTTGATCCCTGACACTGCATGTGTTCAGTAATACGACGTCTGCGAGATTCTCAGATGGAGCCATGGTGTAGCCCTTGGCACAAAGCTGTGCGGCGACTGCCTCTGAGTCACGTTCATTCATCTGGCACCCGTAGGTTTTGATGTAAACACTTGGCATTTTTAAAATACGTAACAGAAAATGGGGGTTTGGATTGTTTCCTCTCCAGTTGTTTTCAGATCATCAGTGTTTCCTGAAATAAAGGCCAACGATAGAAGATAATACAGTGATTGAAAAGAGTGAATCTCGTTGAATTTACAGTTCGGGTGGCACTTGTCGTATTCCAGTACAAATGTATTTGTCGTGAATCCAGGGAATAGCCTTTGGGTTCATAAGTTGTTTCATTCCTGACCCTGGCTCGTCTTATTGAAACATACGTTCTTCAGAAGATTCCAAAGGCTAAACACTGTTAATCAGCTGAAAGGCAAGTTGCCACAAGTTCAGCATGCCGTCATCTGACTTTGCCGGTTTCAACAGAGTGTTTAGGATAGACTCAAGAAGATGAATTGGGTTGGGTATGCATGTGTTCCAGGTGGGTCTCTCAGGCATGGCCATGAGGTTTGATATATTTGAGCTGGATTCTTTGTGAGGGGTAATACTAGCCTCGCATGTTGACAATGTTCTCGTGGGAACTTTAATCGAGCAGGGCATTGAGCCTTAACCTGAGGTTCCGGCAGTCGAATGAAGAAAACGCAACCAACTGAAGCGCGCCGCAGGAAGTTAGCGACGCACCCTTTATGTGGCGCTGATTTAAAGACGCTTTTGCGCTTGTTTCTCACAAATGGTGCGATTGAGCGGGAACGTTTTGTGGACTTGGTCATGATTGGATGTTCTGCTGCGGCCCGAATTCCGTTCAATGCCCTTGAGCGACGTCTTTTCGATCGTCAGTTGAACAACAGGAAGTCAGGGAAACCTCCCGTTTTTATTCTGGGTCACTGGAGAAGCGGAACCACGCATCTTTACAATATCCTGTCAAAATCACCAAGGTTTGGATACCTGCCGCCAATCGCCACTGGCATTCCATGGAATATGTTAACTTTGGGGAGATGGCTTGAACCCTTGCTGCTCAAAACACTTCCCTCGGAACGATTCATTGATAATGTTCCAGTGATGCCAGATTCTCCGCAGGAGGATGAGATTGCGCTTGCGAATATGACAAAGCCATCCTTTTATCATGGTTTGTATTTCCCCTCCCGCTTTGATGAACATTTCAACCGAGGTGTTTATTTCAGGGGCTGCGCCCCTCTTGAAGTTGAAAACTGGAAGCAAACGTTCCAATACTTCATGCGTAAATTGTCAGTCCTCCAGTCTGGGCGTCCCATTCTAGTCAAGAATCCGGTTTACACAGCCAGAGTTTCCTTGCTTCAGTCCATGTATCCTGAGGCAAAGTTTATTCATATCCATCGCAATCCATACCGCGTTTTTGAGTCCATGAAGAATTTCTACAACAATCTTTTTCATGAACTGGCTTTTCAAAATTACGATCACCTTTCGATACCTGATATTGTTCTGGAGCATTATCCCCGTATCATGGATCGACTGATCTCTGATACTGAACATATGAGATCTCATCAATTCATCGAGCTTAGCTACGATAAATTGGATCAGCGCCCCTTGTCTGTTCTTCGGGAAATTTATAAGGGGCTGGAGCTCGGGGCATTCGAGGAAGATGAAGATATCTTCACTAGGTATCTTGATTCCGTTAAACGATACCAAAAGAACCCTTACTCCCATAACTCGGAAACTATTGAAAAAGTGAACCGGCATTGGGGTAAATACGTAGATCACTGGGGGTATGAAGTTCCCGGTAAACAACAGGAAGTAACCTGATGAGTCACTTAACTCTGATAACAGGAGGGGCAGGTTTCATCGGGAAACATGTGGTTGATCAATGTCTGTCGAGAGGGGATGCAGTGCGAGTGATGGATATTCTGATCCCTGAAAAGAAAGCGAAAGAGGTTGAGTATATTGCAGGGGATATCACAAACCTCTCGGATGTTCGGAAAGCCATGAAAGGAGTGAACAAAGTCTTTCATCTGGCAGCCAAAGCGGGCCTCTGGTCGCACCGGAATTCCGATTTCTACCGTGTGAACCAAATGGGAACACGATATATTTTTCAGGAAGCTGAGTCAGCTGGAGTCGACCGTATTGTTCATTGTTCGACTGAATCCATTCTGAAAAGTTTCCGGCGAAAAACAGGATTCAACACTACCAATGAATCCGTAGAATTAACTCTTCAGGATATGCCCGGGCATTACTGCCGTGCAAAGTTCCTAGCAGAACAAGAAGCCCTAACTGCAGCTAACAGAGGGGTGCCGGTGGTGATCGTGAATCCAACCGTTCCCATTGGTCCGGGTGACTCTACTCTCACGCCGCCTTCAAGAATGCTGCTTGGTTATCTGAATGGACGGTATGGTGCTTTTCTCGAGACACATATGAATATGGTGGATGCCCGAGATGTGGCAGCCGGCCACCTCGCTGCCGACGAAAAAGGAGAACTCGGGCAGCGTTACATACTTGGAGGCACCAATCTGAAATTAAGCACACTCCTTGAAGAACTTTCAAAAATCACCGGCCGTCTCATGCCCAGCAGGCAGGTGCCTTACTGGCTTGCATTGTGCTTCAGTTATTTCAGTGAAGGGCTCTCCAACATGACAGGAAAGCCACCGGTCGCTCCCATCACTGGAGTTCGCCTCGCAGGTTCTCCCATGCTTTTTGACAATACACGCGCCATACAGGAGTTAGGTGTTCGATTTCGACCTCTGACCGAGTCCTTGACCGATGAAATCGCCTGGTTTCACGAACAGGGTTACCTGAGTTGGAAACCTTGATATCACAAACAGTGCTCTCAGCCATTTCTGCAAATCGCATTTCCGAGTAAACACGGCAATACGGCACATGTTGAAACGAGTGCTGCGGCAAATGCAAGTGCGCACAAACCTCCGAATTGGCTGACTGGGGGTATTGAAGATCCGAGAAACACAGTAAATGTGAAAACAAGAATGAGACTGGTAAACACGATGGGGCGTCCTTTCGCTTTCAGTGCAGCGATCAAGGCTTGATTTGCGGATTCTGCCATCATTTGTCTCGAACGCCAATAGGATACGAAATGAACGGCATCGTCCACTGCAATGCCCATGGCCATGGCTCCAATCATGACCGTGAAGGTGTTGAAGGGGATATTCAGCCATCCAGCGCTTCCGACCACAAATACAACAGCCAACAAGTTGGCAGCAACAGCCATGATCCCCAATTTAAAGGATCGCCAGAGCAGGGTTAGGAGAATCAGGATAATACATGTAGTTGACAAAGCTGATCTGGTCATGCTTTGAACAATCTGCCGGTCGGATTGTATTACCTTGTACAATCCTTCTTGAATATTGAGCTGACACCCGTCGGGTAGTTCGCGTTCCGCAATGTCCACAATCTCACTGATTAGATTCACGTAGGCTTTACCCGGCATGTCAGGTGTTCGAATAATGAGCCAGGATTTCTGATAATCTGTATCACATAACGCTCGCATGAAGGGGTAGTTCTGTGTTTTCAAAACCGTGGCGAACGTTCCTAGAATCAAATCTGATTTTGGTAACTGAAAAGACCCCGGTGTATCCTGTTCCCATATTTGATTCATCATGGACAGCAGCTGTGCGTATGAGTAAACAGCAGTTATCTCAGGTTTTTGCTCTGCTTGGTGCTGGAGTTTTTCAAGATAGCTCAACACCTGCCTTTGATGAATCCCATTTGGATTACCCGTATCGATTTCCATTTGGAAAATATTGGCCCCGCCGTAGATCTGGTCAAAATGCTCCAATCCTTGTCGAGTTCTTGTGTCCTTGTTTAAAAATGATTTGATGCGAATATCTGCAGATAGATACCTGAGACCGAAGGCACTGATCAGGAGAATGATCAAGGCTGCACTCAAAATCCAGCGCCGGTTTCCAAGCAGCCAATTCAAATACCTTTGAACAAAACTTTCATGTAGATTTTCTCGATGTCGTTTGAGCGAACCTCGATCAGTTGAGTGAGGATAGAATATCTTGAGAAGGGACATTCCCGGGCCAAAGGTGGTCAAGAAGATGAGAACCACACCGCTTGCTCCCATCAAACCGATCTCCTGGATGAATGCAGATTCGCTGGCGCTGAGAGATCCCATGCCAATGGCTGTGGTCAACATGGCCAGCGAAGCTGATTTGAAGATACGTTGAATGCCATCCTTTACCGGATGCTCAGTGCGGTCTTCGTTGCTTTGCCTGCAGGCCGAAAGGCAATGTATCAACAGAGTCCATTGAATCGTCGCCCAAAAGGGAATGAGCAACCAGCCGCTCAAGGGGATACCAATATTCAGTAAGGATAGTAATGCAATACCGCAAAGGAGTGTGAATGCCGATTGTACAAAGAGGAAAAACAATAAACGGAAAGATCGTATGAAACCGATCAGCATGAGAGCGATGCCTGCTGAAAGAACCGGTATCATCCACCTGATATCCGATTTCAATGCTTCCCTGACTTCGTTTTCAGCAAGGGGTAAACCTAGATAATGAAAACGGTAGCCTTTTATCACCCATGGGTTCAGGATTACATCCAATTCCTCTGAAAGGCTTGACTGACGTTTCTTTGTAATGGGAGTGCCGAAAGTCACATTGATCAAGGCCTCCATGCCATCACTTGAAACCATCACGTTTTTGATAAGCGGATTGCTCAGAGAAAAATCGGATAATTTCTTCAAGGACACAACATCTAGATGGTTCGTTGCGGCCAGTGGAACCATCTCAAAACGGAAGCCGGATCTCACGGGTTTGTAGGAGTGGGTGAGACTCTTGACATCAGACGCACCCTTCATTGTCAAAAGGGCCTCACTGACATCATGAAGACTGATCAACCCAGAAGGAGAAAAGATGCCTTCAGGGCATTTGATGCTGACGACAATCACATCCTGATTATTGATGATACCACGCAATTTTTCGAAAGTTTCCTGTTGGCCTTGGTCTGTAGCCAGCAGCTTCTCCGCTTGAGAGGAGAACTTGATCTTTGATGCCTGAAAGAGCAGGGGAAAGAGGCACAAAAGTGCGGCGATT
>JBDQII010000106.1:0-12530 GCA_040264395.1 Verrucomicrobiota bacterium | reverse complement strand
CATGAACTTTGAAATAAGAAAACCAAATGAAAAAAATAAAGAACCACTACTTCTCATGCAGTCGATGTGTGCAAATTCTGGTTTGCTGCCTCCTGACAGCAATAACGGCACGTGCTGCAGATCCCGTTGCCTTTTCAAACGAGGCACTGGTTGGACCAACCGTGGTTGATATGGGCGATTTGTCAGAAGATGCTACCTATGTCTTTTTCTTCAATGCCCATAAAGGCGGTGGATCCACTGCGTTGGCAGGAAATGATACCTTCGGACTCAAATTGGAACAATGGAATGAAACCGGATTCTTCGGAGTCACGGAATTCGGCGTGATGGACCATGTGTTTGAACCGGACGGAAGTGGTGAACCCGAATCTATTTTCAAGGAGGACGTTCACGCTGCCTTCGTCAACGATTTCGCCAACGAAGAAGTGCGTTTGTATCTGAACGGCCAGCTCTCCGGATATTATGTTGGAAATTTCGAGCTATTCGGAGAAGTCAAAGTGATGGCGGCTCGGGTAGTTGCGGAAGCGGACGTCATGGGAAGTGGAAGCATTCTCTACTCCTGGGCTACTTATGACGAAGCGCTTACTCAGGAAGAAATCAGCGATCTGGCGTCCAATTCTAAGCCCACCATTCCCGCGGAACCTGAAGATCCCACGACCGTCATCGCCTCTTCAACGTTTGTATCCGACTCTCCAACTAATGTTGATTTTGGAAGACTCTCAGGAGATGCCACCTATGTGTTTTACATGAACCTTACCAAGGGAGGTGCTTCCACCGCCATCGCAGGCAATGATTCCGTCGCGATCAAACTCGATCAATGGAATGAACAAGGAGTCTTCGGTCTGACCCTATTCGGGGTGGCGGATTATGTTTTCGAGCCGGTTGGGGATTCATCGGTTGCATCCACCTTCGCGCAGGACGTTCACGTTGCAATCGTCAATGATACTAGCATCCAACAGACGAAATTGTATCTTGATGGGGTCCTCAGCGGTGTCATCGATGCCACCTTTGATCTGGCCGGCCCCGGAAAAATCCTGGCTGCCCGCATCGAAGAAGATACGGATCCAGCTGGTGACGGGAGCATCCTATACTCCTGGGCAACCTACAATGCCATCCTTCCTGAAGACAAGATCGCCGAAATGGCGGAAGCAGCCCAACCCTTCGATCCTACCGGTCCCTTCACGGAACCCACTGCGATCGACATGGGGGTGGTAGATGGGGATGCCTCGTACGAATTCTTTTTCAAAGCAATCAAGCAAGGCGCTTCCACCGCCATTGCAGGGAATGATCAATGGGGGCTGAAACTGGAACAGTGGCCGGATACTCTTCAATTCGGTCTTACTCAATTTGGTGTGGCCGATCATGTGTTCGAACTGGAGGGTAATGGCAGTGAGGTAACGGTTTTTGATGAAGATGTCCATGCTGTCTTTATCAACGATGTCACCAACGGAGAAGTACGCCTGCACGTCAACGGGGAGTATGTCGGTTACATTCTGACCAATTTCGCCCTCTCTGGTGCCACCAAAATCATGGCAGCTCGAATCGATCAAAACACGGATCCGATGGGTGAAGGCAGTGTCTTTTATTACTGGGCTGTGCACCCCTCCGCGTTGAGTGAATCGGAAATATTGGACCTTTACTCAGCAGCCGAACCGCGCCAGCCCATCAACCCGCCCACCTTCCCGGATACGCCGGATACGCCGGATACGCCACCTGTCATTCCTGATGGGGCAATCGCCGAGCCAACGGTTGTGGATTTCGGGGAAATCTTTGATGACGCGACATACGAATTCGCGTTTCGAGCCGTCAAGAGCGGTGCTTCCACCGCCATCGCAGGAAACGATCAATGGGGACTGAAGCTGGATCAATGGAATGAACAGGGAGTTTTTGGACTCACGGAATTTGGTGTGTTGGATCATGTTTTTCAGGAAGAGGGCCCCGGGAGTATCGCTTCGGTTTTCGAGGAAGACGTTCACGTGATATTTGTGAACGATTTCTCAAAAGGAGAAGTGAGACTTTATGTCAACGGACTCTATGCCGGGTTCGTTGAAACGAACTTCGATTTCTTTGGTGAAGGCAAAGTCATGGCCGCTAGAATCTCACAAGACACCGACCCCATGGGCGACGGTAGTGTGATGTATATGTGGGCAGTCCATGAAGGAGTGCTTACCGACGAACAAATCACTGAAAAAGCGGCTGCATTTACTCCTCCAAAGGGCGCTGGCAGCATCACCGGGATAACGCAATCCGTTGGCGGCAGTATCACCATCGAGTTTACCGGTAAACTTGAGGCAGCCTCAACCATCACAGGAATATTCACTCCTGTAGATGGAGCCATATCACCCTACACTGTCGCCCCCACCGAAGCAGTCATGTTTTATATTGCCCGATGACCCATCGATAATCACAAACGCCCCCTGAAGCCTGCTTGTGGTTCAGGGGGCGCATGCAATGCATGAAATCAATCGCCTCATTCCTGCTGCAGAGCAGCAATACGGATGAATCTGAACGCTTCGCTTGATTTTCAATACCACCCGTGTCGGTTAATCAAGTGACAAAACTGTTTTTCCACATTTGAGTGGAAACTTCCTGGCACTCGCTCATGTCGATCTTTTGGTCGAGAGGTGTCGTTTCGGAAGAATTCCTCTGGAATGTATTCGGGTGAAAAAATCGATGTATCGATTCGGAATCCGTATACCGATCAAGAAAGGACGGTAGCACAAATCAGGTGCAATGGCTCAACGGTGAATTGATAAGTTAATTCCAAAAACATTAATATGAGTCAGAGAATGTCGTGCACCAGCGCTCATGATGCCCGAAGAGCTAAGACGGTGACAGGCCTGAGGTAAATGCTCATGTCATCTGTGCTCCGATGCCATCGGTATACAAACTCTGACTCAATGCGGCTCATTTTCTTGGTCCAAAAGTTATGGCAGCGGAGGAGGTATCTCTTGGATTCAACCCACAAATTTGACATCATTCATCAAAATCCAAAATCAAGCCATGGCACTCATGATGTTTAGCCCAAAGTTGAAACTGTAATGGTGATGATTGCACGCGATACTCCTAAAATGATGTTGCTCATTTCTAAACTCCTGCTGTTCGGTTCGCTACTGTGCTTCTTGACTCCGTGCTTGGTTTATCCAGATGACGAACCCTTTGCTCGCTATCCTGGTAATTACCAAGGATTCGTCAAATCACTCCATGAATCAAAACCCGGAAGCCTGGCCTTTCGCGCCGTTCATGCCGGCAACGTGAGTCATTGGCGTGAGGCAGCACGTGATAAACTCGTGGATTTACTTGGACTAAAACACATGCAATCCGAGCTGTCTGCTCACCAGCCTGGCGTTGAACTCGAAATGCCAGAGGATATGGGGGCTTATCTCCGTTTCGATGCATCGATTGAAACGGAACCCGGCTTTCGAGTGCCCTTTTGGCTGCTCAAACCGAAATCAAAGGCAAAGGGGGATCGCTATCCACTTGCCATTTGTTCTCACGGGCACGACATGCGCGGTCGCGACACTTATGCCGGTGTCTGGCATGACGACGGACATCGGCAACTCGCTCTCAGTCGAGGGGGGGCAATCGCTGTTCAGGCAGTCGAGCGAGGCTTCCTCACACTGGTTCCAGCGACCCGTGGACTCGCAAAAGAAGCCAGCCTGCCGGACTTGAAAGGGCGGCACGGTAAACGACCCTGCCGCGCTCAATTAATGCATGCCCTGATTGCGGGTCGCACTGCGGTTGGGGAGCGAGTTTGGGATATTCAAAGACTCCTCGACTGGGCATTGAAACGATCCGATGTGGATCCAAGTCGTGTCATAATGACTGGCAATTCTGGAGGAGGGGTTTTAACGGTTCACACTGCAGCAATTGACGACCGCATCACTGTCGCCGTTCCGAGTTGCTCCTTCACCTCATTCACCAGCGAGACCGGATACATTTTTCATTGTGATTGCTGTCTCATTCCCAGAGTGCAAAGCGAACTCGGTGACTTTTCGGACATTGGTGGACTCATTGCTCCCAGAGCATTATTGGCTGTTAATGGAAAAAAAGATACTCTCCATTATTTCTCCGACGTCGAAAAGGCAATGGCTCATGTCAGTAAAATTTATCGAGCAACCGGTGATACCCATTCATTCAAACACGAGTGGGGCAAAGAAGGGCACCAATTCTACCCGGAGATCATGTGGCCATTCATCAAGAAATGGACTCAAAAGTAGCTGTGAGTCCCTGAAGGCTTGCAGGAGAATGATTCATTTTTCACATTCTTTTTCGAATTGAGTTTTGATTCAGGATTACGGTTTTCATCGCTCAATTGTTCAGTAAAGGCTTGCTCATGACAACAAGATGGATGAGATCGCACAGGCCGCCTTTCGTCTCCTCCAGTTCAGTAAGAATCGCTACTCGAACGATTGGCCGTTTGCTGACACAATCCTCCAACCATGGGGTTTTCCAATCAATACGTAAGTAGCTATGCGATGCTCCGGACCTATCGAGCTGCCGTTTGAGTGCCGCCATTGGAAATCCATATCGACAATTGCCATGTCCTTGCCTGAAGGCCTGACATCGAGCCCCCAAATATGGAAATGGTCAAAACCTTCTTTTTTCAACTGATTCAAAAAAGTTGTGAAGTCCTGCTCGAAGGTCTCAGGGTCCATTGTGACTTCATGGTCGGTGGAGTTGAATCCCTTTCCCAGGACAGGCATCTCGTATATCTCTTGAGCCACAGTCCGGACTTTGCCCTCATTGGCCAATTGGACCTAGCGGTGCATGAAGGATGTGACCTCACGTGTCATGGCAGACTCTTCTCTCTCGAGTGTTTGACATCCAAGTGTCGCGCTTATCAAAAACACACCAATTAGCCAATTGCTGAACATAGCTTCCAGTTTACGAAAAATTTCCTTCCTGGATAGACGTTTTTTGATGCAACCAGTGATCGCTTCGATTTGATATCCAAAATGATTATTGATGTCTTGTCATGTTTCCCGGTCTGGGGCATTTTTTTATCAGTTGGAATATTTCAATCATAGAGTCGTCCGTGATTATCCACCCTGCGAGCAAGTGTTGATTTACTTTCTGACACATGGGGCCTATCGGTTAAGGAATTCAAAGCATTCATGTGCATAGCCAACAGGGACTGAGAAATGCCCCTCATCTGGCAGCCAGGAGGCTTCGATATTTGGAATCATTTCGGCCAAGTATCTGCCAAATTCAACAGGGACGATGTTATCATCATGACCATGCCATATTTTGACCGGACACTGAATGGTTGCGAGGGTGCTGTGCCACGATTCCAGAAATCTCAAGCCATCCTGATACATTCCCTGAGCGCCTCCTGACAAAGCCTCTGCCATGTTTTTTACAAGAACGGGTTGTAACCCTGGCACATCCAGCGCCCGTTGATCACAGGGTGGAAGCAGCAGATGGCGCATGACAGAAAACACGAGGCCGGGGACGGAACGTGCAAATGGACATAATGCTTTCAATGCGATTTGAGTGAGCATGGGAAAGAAAGGGGTTGACTCGGCCATGAGCCGTTGAACGGGGTTCATCCTCATCACCCCCAGCTTTGCATGAAAAGGCCCCATGGGAACCAACAGGCAACCTCGGCGAACCCTCTTCGGCAGGCCTGCCATGGTCGCGCAGGCGTGGGGTCCCCCCCCGGAAAGTCCGATCACGGAAAAGCGTTCCAGACACAAGTGATCTGCCATGCCTTTGATCAGGTCTGCCCATTGCGTGAGAGAAAGATGTTGTGGCGAGGTTGAGCGTCCATATCCAGGTCTCTCAGGTGCTATGAGTAGGCATTGATGATCTCTGGCAAGCGCATCAAATAACTGACCTTCGAAACGAGAACCTGGCCATCCATGGAAATAAAAAACAGGGCTCCCGTCCGGGTCCCCATAGCAACGATAAACTAATTTGAGGTCACGATCATATTCGAACGCGTGATCCATTTCTCCCTGCAGATGAGGGGTTGATTTGTTCATAATTCTGTCAAGTCACCTCTTGAACGCAATTCACAAGAACGCCCTCTCCACTTTAGCGCACAGATAAATTCAATCAAGTCACCTACAGCACTCTTCGAGAGGTGGCGTCGCGCATGCTGGAAAGCTATCGCCTGGTTACTCAATTTGCCAGCAGTGAGAAGTGTGATGGATTGATTCTCGAATGGAACTCATGGCTCGGATAGATGGAGATTCATGAATTGTCATGTTTGTGGACGGCCCTTCTCAATGACACGGGTGTGAAATCAGTCATTCCATCACTTCCGATATGCAGAATCAAATCGTTCCATCAGTTTCTTTTCCGCATTCAGTGCGGTTTTGTGCGTGGCAATAAAAGTGCCTGCTATTGAAAGTTTGCCTGGCCCAGGGATTTGGTTCTCAAAGTAAAAGTCTACTGTGGTTTGATTGGGTTGCCCCTGATGGTTTTCAGGGTCTACCATGGTAATCAATTCCTGCATGAGCCTGTCATAGGCGATCATCTGCTCCACGACAGTATCACGATCCATGTCCTTGAATTTCAATATGCCAGCGAAACCTCCGGGTCCTGCTTCTGTGACGATCTGATCAAAAAGAGGTTTGTCTGCAAGAAAAAGCTCAAAAACTTCCAGAGCGCTCAATCGCTCGACCTGCAACGCTCTGGTCAATTCGCTATAACCATTTCTCTGGTTCTTGAAAAAAGCTTTCCACTGATTCAGTTCCTTCGTGCTCCAAAGTCCCTTGGCATGCGTTTCTTCATATGTATCGACGATGGTGATCCCCATGGCCACCCTCACCAGCTGGGAGATCAACCATGTGTCCTCCTTGCAGATGCGATACAATGCGAACATCGACTGGATATCTTTCATGGCTCCCTGTCTGTCTCCTTTCCTTAGCTTGAATGCTGATGCATTCCGAAGGAAGTTGACTGTCTTTTTCATTGGGCCCAGATGAGGCAGGAGCGTGTTTAAATGGACATCTTTTTTGATGGTCGGGAAATAGCTCTGGGGCCTGTCGGTTGCCTTGTGCAAGTTCATGAGAAAGGCATTGAAATAAGAAAAGTATTGGTCCATGACTTCCTCGTCGTTTCCTTTGATGACCTTGTTGAATTCCGGATCGTTGATGGAAGTGGAAGCATCACGAATATTACGTGCAAGTTGCCTCCAATCCATGATCTTTGCTTCGCCAGATTGCCTGCGGGTTTTAGCTGCGATATGTGCCCGCTCAAGGAAGGTTTCGGTCTTCTCTCTGACCAATGGGTGCTGATAGTCTGCCTCCATACCCTTGCTGCTGCTCATCAGATAACCCTTGAAGGGCTCGGCCATGTAGAAATTATCGTCTTCCGGTGGTGGGGATCCCTTGTAAATGGACATGTCATAGTTCCACCCTTCCTGAGTGCGGGATGTCTTGTGTTTTACCCATTTGCCTAGAGCCTCCTCCTTGCCGCATCCCGGCAGCAGAAAAATCATCGACAGCAAGAAAAGCAATACGGATTTCATAAGGGATATTAATCGAGTTTGCATCCTTTCAACTGATTGTTTTTGCAGGAATACGTCAATTACAATTCAGGCTGGGAAATGTAATTCATTGGAAATCTAAAGCAGTAGGCAAAGGTGTATTCAGAGCATGGAATTGTCATGAATGGGGTAAATCAAATTGGAAAGTCAGTCTCCCAATACGATCAAAAAAAGCGGATTGCTGCGGGCTGCGACCAACCAAAGTAAAGCCCATAATCCAGCAACGACTTACAAAGTAGATTCGACTTTTGGGGCCATGCGGTATTCGTTTGTGGGGGATGATGGATTCCCCTGATTGAAGAGCGAACACTCGGATCACCTGAAAGTTCTTCTCCATGTCACTTTGTGATTCCATTGTGTGACTACCTTGGAAAGCTTTCCGTTTCTTTTCAGGTAGTCATCCGCATGCATGACAATGATGGTATTGGGTATGATCTGAGTTTCAAAACAGGAATCCTGCATTTTCCTGAACGCTTTTTCTTCCAACCCCGGGCCATAGTGCAAGGCCCACGCGATGTAACCAATCGCGGGTGAGCGCCCCAGCCCTGCATCACAATGGATGACAAATTGATTCTTGGAATCCGACTTACATCGAGGCTTCAGCCAATCGATGACTTCACGGATGCAGGCTACCCTGGGGGCATGTTCGTGTTCAGGTATATCACAATCGTAGAAGAGGCCTATCAAGTGATTTTCCTTATGGATCCATTCTGGACGCAGATCATTCAGGTCTGCATCCGGGTCCTGCAATGAAACCATATGGGTGGATTCGAAGCGATCAATCGAGTGCGACCACTCCTTTGGAGAGATGAAAATTTTCACCTGAAAATACTACCTTTTTTCGAGGGGTGGAACAATGGAGAAAGCTTGTTTTTAGTAAGGTTTTTAAACGCTGGAAGTAATACAGCAAGAACGTACAAGCGTTAATTTGAATGTTGGCCACACCGCTCAGGATTGTGAGTTCATGAGGTTATTTTAAATAATTGGAAAAACTGCTTTTTTCGCGGAGTTAATCTGGCACTCTGCGCTCATGAAAACTTGCATTTCCGTCAACTTCCTAGTTTCAGTCTTAGGGTTCCTCTCTTGTGTGGGTGTCGTCGCGCAGCCTGCTTCCTCACTGCCAGAGGGGCAGCCAGACAAAGAAGGTGTTTCGTCTGCAGCAGTCCTCTCGTTCATCGAACGTCTCGAGAAGGACATCGACGCGGTTCACAGTTTCATGATTCTTAGACATGGCAAGCGAATCTCGCAGGGTTGGTGGACTCCTTATGCTGAGAGGACACCGCATCTCATGCATTCGCTCAGTAAGAGCTTTACCTCCACTGCCATTGGTCTGGCGATCGGGGAGGGTCAACTCTCACTTGATGATCCGGTGATTTCATTCTTTCCGGATGACACGCCAATCGATCCAAGTTGGCAGCTCAAGGCCATGCGGATTCGTGATCTCATCACCATGACGACTGGGCACCGCAAGGAGCCCCGGCTTTTCAATGTCGAGTCTGATTGGGTGAAAACCTTTCTTCATTCAGATATCGAGTTCAAACCCGGAACGCATTTTCAATACAACTCGGCCGCCACGTACATGCTTTCAGCCATCCTTCAATCGGTCACGGGAGAAAGGCTGGTGGACTATCTGGACAAGCGTCTTTTCCGGTCGTTGATGATTCAGAAACCCGATTGGGATCTCTCACCTGAAGGAATCAATACCGGTGGTTGGGGACTCCGAATCACCACGGAAGACATTGCCAAACTGGGGCAGCTTTACCTGCAGAAGGGAATCTGGGAGGGAGAACGCATCCTTTCAGAAGCATGGGTTCAGGAGGCGACCTCCAAACAAACGTCCAATGGCAGTCACCCCGACAATGACTGGGATCAGGGATATGGGTATCAGTTCTGGCGTTGCAGAAACAACTGTTACCGGGGGGATGGTGCTTTCGGTCAGTTCTGCATCGTTATTCCTGAGCATGATGCGGTGGTAGCGGTTACGTCCGGTACCAATGACATGGGGGGAGTGATGCAGGTGGTATGGGATACCCTTCTGCCTGCCATGGCATCAGAATCTCTGGAGGCAGATCCTGCAGCGACTCGGGCTCTGGCGCTCAAGTTGAATGCATTGAATCTTCCATTGGTTCAAGGTGAACCACGATCACCTCTTTCAGGGAAACTTACTCAACGAACTTTCCAGGTTTTGGAAAATGAAGCAGGTGTTCATTCCGTCTCCTTTGACCTTCACGACGACGACCACCGCATTACCGTTCAAATGGATCATGGCAGAGAAACGCTTCGCCTCGGTCAGGACAGTCACATCTCTTCCGAATTGAATCGCCATTTACCCTACACACAGCAAATGAGGCGAAACATCGGTGCCAGTGGGGCCTGGGTCAAACCAGATGAGTATCAGGCAAAGATTTATTTCACCCAATCTCCGGCGAGTATCATTTATACGTTTCGCTTCGAAAATAACCGCATGTCCTGGACAAGCGAGGTACGTCATTCTCTGCTGGGTCCGAAAAACCTCGCCACCCTGCAAGGTGAATAATGGCCAACCAAGTTTTTAGATGTGCCAGCTTGTCCAGACCCATCGTGCTGGAATATTGAGGTTTGCCGACAACTTCGTGTACCCCTCAATCACTGTCAGTGATTCGAGAACTGCATCTTGGTTTTGCCGTTTTTTTCAATAGGGCTGATTTGGGTTCCTCGCGTTGAATTCTGTGCGCAGGATGAAAAAATACCAATAACAGAACCAAGCACTGTTCTGCCGACCATCCCCAGCCAACCGGTGAACAAGGACTTTGTAAGTCTACGTTTGAACAGAAAACAAGCCATCAAGCAGCAGGCAATAAAACTGGAAACACCAAAGATGGATTGATTCACCGTGTTATTCATTACCCCGATGTACAAACCATTTGCATACAGGCTGCTCATGATCGCAATAAACGTTAACAAAGTCACAAGCCATCCAATCAAAAATCTGAACATTTAAGCTATATCTGCGACACAGCGGCCATATCCGCACCATTACAAAGATTACCCAGATTTATGATCTTTGAATACCAATGGAAGCCGGCGGGATGAACCCATTCACTGGTCAACCAGGCAGCGAAGTGCACGTTCCATGCCTCAGGTCAGTCGCTTGCTGACCCGCTTCATGACGCTGGAGATCCTTACAAAGCGAAGGGTTCTTTTTGGTGTTTATCATTCCACCATCAACAGCCTCCGTATGGTGCAGGAATCAGGTAAACTGGCTGCAAGAGTCAAGGTGCATCCGCTATCAGGGTTGATCAGGCGGGTTGGATGATTGGTTTGCCCGCCTCGACCACGAAGCTGGCACGCGTGAATGTTTTTCCTCCCGGTTTGAGGACGTCACTGACTACCTTGTAATCGCTCTTCCATGTTTCAGGTGTCACGGTGCAAAGCGTGTAGCCGCGTTCCCGGTTGTGAAATTTGATGCATGGATTGGCTGATTGCAAGGCGTCCAATCCCTTCGGTTTGTCGGTTCCGTTACCTCCGCTCGAGAGGGACGTGCACACGAATTCCGTTGCTACCCGTGTCAGCTCTGGCTGACGGTCATCCAATCTCAGTTCATTGGCCCAATTCGAATGAATATCTCCAGTCAGCACAACCGGATTGGAAATCTTGCGGGACTCCATGAATTCGAGAATTCTGCGGCGTTCATGAGTGTAACCCGGCCACTGGTCCATCGAGTAAACCTGTTCCGATTTCTTGGGAAAGCCGACCATGCCCATCATGACCTGTTGAGCGAGGACATTCCAGGTAGAAGTGGATGCGAGAAGAGATTGATAAAGCCAATTACGTTGTCGTGAGCCAAGCATAGTGTTCTCAGGTGCAAGGGCCGCGGCATTCAGGGGAGACTTGCGGTCGTCATTGGGTTGATCCGTGCGATACTGACGCGTATCAAGTATCAAAAGTTCCGCAAGGCTTCCGAAAGAAGCCCGCCGGTACAACTGCAAGTGCGGGCCTCGGGGAAGTGACTTTTTCCTGAGTGGCATCATTTCGTAATAAGCCTGATAGGCATTCGCCCGCCGGAGCATGTAGGCCAGGGGATCGATATCCTTTTCCTCTGATATTCCATTGGCACAATTGTTGTCAAATTCGTGATCGTCCCATGTAACAAACCATGGACACACGGCATGCATGCTCTGAAGCAAATGATCTGAACGGTATTGCGAATAACGTATTCGATAGTCATCAAGTGACTCGATTTCCTGCCCCAGATGAGTGCGCACATTCCCGTTCTGACCAGCTTTGTATTCGTAAATGTAGTCGCCGAGGTGGCACACAAAATCAACCTCATCTCTCGCCATCTGCTTGTATGCAGTGAAGAGTCCCTGCTCATAATTCTGGCAGGAAGTCACGGCAAACCTCAATTCTTTCGGTAATGATGATGGTTCCGGAAGGGTGCGAGTGCGTCCCACCTGACTCATGTTATTGCCTGCAAGGAATCGGTACCAATACCAGCGGTCCGGCTTGAGTCCTTCCACCTCGACGTGCACGGAATGACCCAGCTGAGGTGCCGCTACGGCCATACCTGACTTCACTATGCTGCCGAAACTTTCATCTTCCGAAACTTCCCATTGGACTTCGATTGGCAAGGGATCCATGCCTCCGCCGGTCTCAAGGGGTTTGGGCGCGAGCCGAGTCCACAAGACGACACTGTGGCTGTCCGGATCTCCCGAGGCGACCCCGAGTCTGAAGGGGTACAAGTCAAATCGGGGTCTGGTCTGGGCCTGAGTGGCATTTGCCAGCTCTGGCAAGGATGCCAGGGCTGCTCCGTATTGAAGAAACAAGCGTCGGGAGATACCTCCTTCATGTCGAATGGCTCGACTCAGATCGAATAGTGAAGACATGGCCCTATCATTCATTGATCCCCCCGCGTGCTGCAAGTCGCATTTGTGTCAGGGGTTTTGTCATCGCACTCGAAATGTGGAGACAAACAATGACCCGGGCTGCCTTGAGATTGACAAATTCTGTCAATAAGATATGGATTTATTTTGGTCTCTCAGTGTCCATTCAGGCT
>JBDQII010000105.1:0-12560 GCA_040264395.1 Verrucomicrobiota bacterium | reverse complement strand
TTGAAGCCCATACCGTTCCAAATCTCTTCGGTAATGAATGGCAGGAATGGGTGGAACAAGCGCAAGGTATTGGACAATACAAAATCAATCACCGCAACCGTATTTGCTTTGATCGCTTCGTGATCACTCTGTAGAGCTGCTTTGCTGGACTCAATATACCAGTCGCAGTACTCGTTCCAGAAGAATCGATAGAGCGTGGTGGTCGCCTCGTTGAATTTGTAATCTTCGAAGGCCTGGTTGACTTCCTTGATCGCGGTGTTGAGTCGAATGAGAATCCATTTGTCATCCGAGTTCAAACGCATCGTATCGATTTCGCCCTCCTGTTCGCCACCTTGCATTTCTCGGAATCGGCATGCATTCCAGAGCTTGTTGCAGAAATTACGACCGAGTTCGACATCCTTTTCATCGAACAACACATCCAATCCGAGTGGTGCGCTTCGCATGGTCCCGAATCGCAGTGCGTCAGCACCATACTTTTCAATCAATACCAGCGGATCGGGAGAGTTGCCCAGTGTCTTGGACATTTTTCTTCCCTGTTTGTCACGGATAATTCCAGTGTAATAAACATTTCTGAACGGTAAATCCCCCATGAAGGAATACCCCGCCATGATCATGCGAGCGACCCAGAAGAAAATGATATCCGGTCCAGTGACCAGATCGGTGGTTGGATAGAAGGATTTCAGGCTTGGATTCTCCGCATCCTCTGCTTTATCCCCCGTCCATCCCATTGTAGCGAATGGCCACAACCAGGAACTGAACCATGTGTCGAGTACGTCTGGATCACGCGTCCACTCAGCTTCATTGGCCGGTGGTTTTAGATCGCAATGTACTTCTCCGGTTTCGTTGTGATACCATACTGGGATTTGATGCCCCCACCAGAGTTGGCGGCTGATGCACCAATCCTGAATGTTCTTCATCCAATGATCGTAAGTTTTCGCCCAGCGATCGGGGTAAAATTTCATGTGACCGTCCGCGACGCACTTATGAGAAGCTTTTACCTCCGGATATTTCAGGAACCATTGTTCCGATAAACGAGGCTCAATGGGTACTTTGGCGCGTTCACTGAACCCCACGTTGTTCTCGTAGGGCTCCTCTTTCTCCATTACCCCCATTTCGCGCAGCAATTCGGCAGCTTTCTCGCGTGCTTCAAATCGATCCAATCCTGCCAGATCCTGACCAGCCAGTTCATTGGTCGTTCCATCCGCGTTCAACACATCGATGACCTCCAGGTTGTGGCGCTGTCCAATATCAAAGTCAGCTTTGTCGTGTGCTGGTGTTACCTTGAGCACACCCGTCCCAAACTCAAGATCGATGTGTTCATCGGCAACAATTGGGATCTTGGCCTTATTTTCAATGGGCAATGGTCGAATCACATGCTTGCCGACAAGATGGCCATAACGGGGATCCTTTGGATTGACAGCAATGGCTGTATCGCCCGGTATCGTCTCCGGGCGGGTGGTTGCTATGGTCATCCATGTCCCCGGATCTTCAGCAACCTGTACCTTGAAATACCAAAGAAAACTTTTTTGAGGCGTCATGATGACTTCCTCATCGGACAAGGCGGTCAATGATGCTGGGCACCAGTTTACCATTCGCTTGCCACGGTAAATCAATCCTTGCTTGTGCAACTCTACAAAGACGTGTTGTACACATCGGGAGTATTCCTCGTCCATGGTGAACCGCTCGCGCGACCAATCACAGGAAGCGCCCAGTTTCTTGAGCTGGTTGATAATGATACCACCGTGCTTGTCTTTCCACTCCCAGACTTTTTCGAGAAACTTCTCACGACCAAGATCATGGCGTGTCAGCCCTTCCTTGCGGATGGATTTCTCCACCATGACCTGCGTGGCAATGCCGGCATGATCTGTACCAGGCAGCCAGAGCACTTCCTTGCCATCCATGCGTGCTTTGCGCGCAAGGATGTCCTGACTCGTATTGTTCAGGACATGCCCCATGTGCAGCATTCCAGTCACATTGGGAGGTGGGATGACGATGGAAAATCCGGGTTTGGTGGACTCTGGATCTGCCTCAAAAAACTTTTCGTCGAGCCAATATTGATACCATTTCGATTCAACCGCCTGGGGTTGATAGGCCTTTGGAAGTTCGCTCATCGGGATTTTTTCTTTTGCATTAATCGGTATTCAAAACTGTCGATCAGGGCTCGAAGACTGGCTTCGACGATATTGTCGTGAGCCCCTACAGTAGACCAGGATTCCTTGCCGTCTGAGGATTCGATGAAGACCCGTGTCTTGGCGGCGGTTCCGCCCGAAGAATCGAGGATGCGCACTTTGTAATCGGTGAGCCTGACCGCTTTTAGTTGACGTGGAAAAAATTTCATCAGCGCCTTGCGCATGGCAGCATCCAATGCATTCACCGGGCCATCGCCTTCTGCCACGGTGTGTTCCATCTCATCGCCTACCTTGACCTTGATTGTGGCCTGGCAGATGGCGAAATCGTGATCTTTACGCATGGTGACGTGGTAGGAATCGACCGTGAAAGGCAAGTCTTCGTGTCGGAGGATTTTTTGAATCAGCAATGCCATTGAGGCTTCGGCTGCTTCAAACTCATAACCTTCATGCTCGAGTTCTTTAACTCGCTGAAGGATTTGTTTCAGCTCGGGGGTGTCATTGTCGATCTTGAAGCCCATCTCTTGAGCTTTCATGACCACATTACTGCGTCCGGCCAGATCACTCATCAGGATCCGCCGGCGATTGCCCACGGTCTCCGGATTGATGTGCTCAAAACTATGTGCCACTTTCTGAACGGCGTTGACATGCATGCCGCCCTTGTGCGCGAAAGCAGTTGACCCAACCCAGGGCAGGTGGCTGTCGTGTCCCATATTGGCGATTTCATCCACAAACTGGGAAAGGTCTGCCAACTTGGGCAATGATGATGCAGGCACACAGCTTTTTTTCATTTTCAGCGCCACGTTTGGAATGACGGACGTGAGACTGCAATTACCCGTGCGTTCCCCATATCCATTCATGGTACCTTGCACCTGAACAGCGCCCACCTCCAATGCCTCGAGTGCATTGGCAACGCCTACTCCGATATCGTTGTGTGTGTGTATGCCGATGCGCGTTGGTACTTGCTGAACTGCTTCTTCCGTGATGCGGCGTATCTCAGAACTCAGGCAACCACCGTTGGTGTCACACAAAGCCACACAATCCGCACCCGCCTCGGCAGCTGCGATCCAGGTTGACATTGCGTATTCGGAGTTGTCCTTGTAACCATCGAATGCATGTTCTGCGTCATAGATGACGTATCGGCCCTGATCCTTGAGATAAGCCACTGTCTCTGCGATCATCGAAGCGTTTTCCCTGGCAGTCGTGCGAAGCACTTCCTTGACGTGCAAAAGCCATGTTTTACCAAAAATAGTGACAACGGGTGTGTCTGCTTCAATGAGGAGACGAACCTGAGGGTCATCCTCAACGGCTATTTTTTTGCGGCGTGTTGAACCAAATGCGGCAATGCGAGAATGCTTCCAACGCTTCTTGGCAGCCTGTTTGAAAAACTCAATATCACGTGGATTAGACCCGGGCCACCCACCTTCAATGTAGTGAATGCCGAATGCGTCGAAACGTTCTGCCAGTCGAATTTTATCTGCGACTGAAAAATTGATGCCTTCACCCTGGGTTCCGTCCCTCAGAGTCGTATCGTATATTTCTATTTCGGGTTTCTTTTTGGCCATACTTCTGCCTTTATCAAAAGCTGATCAATCTAGGTCCTTCAGGCCATAAATCAAAGACAAAATCTGTGATTTCAATTGTTTTGAAAAGTTTCCTTTCCATAATGTAAGCATGTCAGAACAACGCGTTGGTATTATTGGAGGAAGCGGTCTTTACGATATTGAGGGATTCAGCAATCAAACCTGGAAAAAAGTCGAAACTCCTTTTGGCAATCCATCCGATGAATTTTTGATAGGAGAACTGGAAGGGCGTGAGGTTGTCTTTTTGCCCCGCCACGCGCGTGGCCACCGCATTTTACCAAGCGAACTCAACCATCGAGCGAACATTTGGGCCATGAAAAAGCTCGGCGTGCGATGGATCATCAGCGTCAGCGCCGTTGGGTCCCTTCAACCGCAATATAAGCCGTGTGACATTGTGTTAATCAATCAGTTTGTGGATCGCACCAAACAGTCTCTCAATCATACCTACTTTGGTGAAGGTATTGTTGCTCACATTGCTTTCGCCCATCCCATCAGCGAAGAACTCCGACAAATTTTGTTGAAAACATCTCAGGAGCAGGGAGCCATTTGTCACGATGGCGGCGCCTACGTCAACATGGAAGGCCCAGCGTTCAGCACCAAAGCAGAATCACTGTTGAATCATCAGGCAAATTGCGATGTCATCGGCATGACTAACCTGGGAGAAGCCAAATGTGCACGAGAAGCTGAAATTGCATACGCTACCATGGCGATGGTTACCGATTATGATGCGTGGAACGAAAACCATGACCACGTCACGGTTGAACAAGTCATCGAATACCTGCATCGCAATTCCGACACTGCGCGGAAGATAGTCAGGGCTGTGATTCCTCAAATCCCTTCAACCGCAAATTGGCCGGCTCATCAAGCCCTGAAAAATGCAATCCTGACCGATCCCAAATGCTGGCCAGACGCCACTAGAAGAAAACTCGAGCTCATCCTCGCCGACCATTCATGAAAACTCAGTGGAGAAGTCCATTGCCCATAGCTTTGATTTTCGCCTGATTACAGAGTCCCTCAGCATGCATCAAGATTGGTTTGCCAGAGATATCAACCGCCCATGCCCGTGTTGGTCAAATTATCTTGGCACGACGCATTGATCCTTGCTGAATTTATCTTACTTCAATGTGCTGTGACTGGTATCCTTGATTGATGGTAAGTGTATTGCAAAAGAAAAGGTATCAATAGTAGGGACCGACCCCTAAAGAAGTCTCACTTGATTTTTAAAACAAATGAACGACAATATATTTATGAAGCTATGGACCGGGACTTGCGCTGCTTTGGCGATAATCTTTACATGGATGATCATGAATTCAGAAACTCAGACTTTGGCACAAAGTAAACCCGCACCGTCGCCTCAGGTCTTGGAGCGAAGTCAAAAGGCTACTTTCGGCGGTGGTTGTTTCTGGTGCACCGAGGCGATGCTGGAAGACGTGGAAGGCATTCTGTCCGTGGTATCAGGCTACGCGGGTGGCCATGTCAAGAATCCAACCTACCGGCATGTTTGTGAAGGGACAACGGGTCATGCTGAGGTTGTGCAGGTGATATTCGATCCTGTAAAAATTACTTACAAAAGGGTCCTGGAATTGTTCTGGCGATCCCACGATCCGACGAGCTTGAACCGACAGGGGGCTGATGTTGGAACGCAATATCGATCTACCATCATGTGGCATAACGAAGGGCAAAAAACAATGGCTGAGGCCTCAATGAAAGAAGCAGCCAGTCTTTTCGCCCGCCCCATTGTGACAAAAATAGAAAAAATCGATATTTTCTACCCTGCTGAAGATTATCATCAGGACTACTTCAAAAAGAATCCAACTGCTGGCTATTGTAATTTTGTCATCCGTCCCAAACTTAAGAAATTCAAGCAGTATCTCCAAAAATAACCCGCTCGCTTCAGGCAACTCAGTCATTTCCAACCAATCCTTCTGAATCATGCTCTAGACAAGCAAGATCCTCTTCTTGCGGGGTCGCATCTGAAACTGATGGACGCAACGGCAGTATTGTTAGACTGCCCCCCCTGTTTCAGTATCATCAAACCGTCTTATTATCGGATTGTAATCTGCTGACCATCCCTTCAGCATAATCAGCCAATATGACACCGCATCTCCGCTGCCAATCAATGAGCCTGTTGGCTTGCATGTTTGTCGCCGTGCTTCTTGTGCTGCCTGAAAACCTCCGGGGCGAGCGGTTGCCCAATATCATATACATACTGGCAGACGATTTGGGTTTTGGGGATTTGAGTTGTTACGGGCAAAAAACACTCCGCACCCCGCGTCTTGATGGATTGGCAGGATCGGGAATGCGTTTCACTCAGCACTATGCCGGATCCACGGTTTGTGCCCCTTCCCGATGTGTGTTGATGACTGGGCTTCATACAGGCCACGCCCAAATCAGGGGCAATGATAAATCGTTGCTCCGTTCGCAGGACATCACTCTTGCCGAAGTTTTAAAGGACGCTGGGTATGCGACCGGTTGTGTCGGTAAATGGGGGATAGGTCATCCACCTCCGCTGGACGATCCACAACGGCATGGTTTCGACTACTTTTATGGTTACGTGAACATGTTCCACGCTCACAACTTTTACCCCGAATGGTTGGTCGAAAATGGGGTTAAAGTGAAATTACGCAACGTCGCCTACAGTGATTACGATCGACCGGTCGAGCGCGAAGGACGCGGTGTCGCATCTCAGAAAGTAGATTATGCACCCGAATTAATCACTCAGGCCGGGCTTCGATATATTGAGGAGCATCGCGATGAACCTTTTTTTCTTTATTTCGCGATGAACATTCCACACGCCAACAACGAGGCTGGGGGCGATGTGCGAGTGGGTAAGAACGGTATGGAAGTTCCGGACCATGGATCGTTTGCTCAAAAGGAATGGCCAGATCAGGAGAAAGGATTTGCGCGTATGATTGAAATCATCGATTCAGATGTGGGGCGCATTGTGGATCGGTTGGATGAACTTGGTCTGGCACAAAACACACTCCTTCTTTTTTCAAGCGACAATGGCCCGCACCAGGAAGGAGGGCACAAGATGACCTACTTCGATTCCAATGGCCCGCTCAGAGGAATGAAAAGGGATCTCTACGAGGGGGGGATACGCGTTCCATTGATCGCACACTGGCCTGGTCATATTCGTCCTGGAGTTGAATCAGACCACATATCGGGCTTTCAGGATATACTGCCTACATTGGCAGAGATTGCGGGAAAGGGGGTCGCTGACACGGATGGTATCAGTTTTGCCCCCACTTTGCTGGGTGATGCCGGTCAGCAGAAAAAGCATCCTCACCTTTACTGGGAATTCCACGAGCGGGGAGGAAAGCGTGCCATGCGGAAAGGTTTTTGGAAGGCTGTTCAACGCAATATACGTCGCAGCCAAAATAGCCCTATCGAGCTTTATGACCTGAGTCAGGATCTGGGAGAAAAAGTGGATGTCAGTGCACAACATCCTGAAATGGTGGCTGAAATGAAACGATTAATGGATGCTTCTCACAATGATCGCATGGATGTGGGATTGTAGATCTCAGAAGCAAATTAAAAGATGAAAACTTACAAAAAGTCTCATGAGAGCCTTCTGATTGGAGAAGGTATCCTGGCAAAAATCACCCTTACCTTATGTTTGCTGAGCTCGACCTTTGCATCAAAGGCAGGGGAAGTTCAGTGGTCTGATTTAACTGAAAAACGTGTGCTCGTGGTGGGTGACAGTATTACCTATGGAGGTCAATATGTGGCTTACCTCGAAGCCTATCTTCAATTAAAATTCCCAGATCAGAGCCTCGAGATCCTCAATCTTGGATTGCCCAGTGAAACCGTCTCGGGATTATCGGAAGAGGGGCATGCCGGGGGAAACTTTCCTCGTCCAGATTTGCATGAACGCCTGGATCGAACGCTTGAGCAGATCAAGCCTGAAATTGTCCTGGCCTGTTATGGAATGAACTGCGGGATTTATCACCCTTACCGTATGGACAGGTTTGAGGCTTACAAAGTCGGTATGCGCAGGCTGCGAGATCGTGTGCGCGCATCAGGCGCAGAAATGATTCATCTCACGCCACCGGTGTTTGATCCAGTACCCATTGCGAAGCGCACCCTGCCGGCAGGGTTAAAATCATACTCAGGACCGTATGCAGGATATGACGAGGTGCTCAATCTGTATGCAGCATGGTTGATCGCAATGCGTAGTGAAGGATGGAATGTCATTGATATCCATGGACCAATGAAAGCTGCTCTGCTCCTGAGGCGACAAAGTGATCCATCGTTCCAATTTGCGGGTGACGGTGTCCACATGAACGCTGAAGCACACTGGTTGACTGCCCAGTTGATACTGGAAGGATTGGGCGCACCGAACGATCTTTCAGCATGGAGTTCTGCGGAAGCCATGGCCATTTCTTTTTTGGGCAAGGAAACGGCATGCATCTCATTGATCAAATCCAAGCAGCGAATGCTTTGTGATACCTGGTTGACTCATGTAGGGCACTTACGCCCGGGAATGGCCAAGGGATTGCCTCTGGATCAGGCCAACAAGAAATCCATCGAAATGGATTCACACATCAAGTCGCTTTTGAGGTGATACTCTCGACTAAGCTAAACTTTTTCGACTTGTTCACCCTTAAAATCCTCAACCATGCTTGCGAGGGCGTTGATCCATTCTGGATGCTCATTCATGCAGGGGATAAGTTGAAGGGATTCACCCCCCTTGGAGATGAACTCTTCCTTGCCGCGTATCCCGATTTCTTCAAGTGTCTCCAGACAGTCGGAAACAAAAGCGGGGCACACGACCATTAATTTTTTGATGCCTTCCTTTGCAAATCTGTCCAGCTCATTTTCGGTGGTTGGGGTGAGCCACTTTTCCGGGCCCAAGCGACTTTGAAAAGAAATGGCATACTGATCAGCTTTCAGTCCGAGTCGCTCCACGACAGCCTGAGTGGTTTTCAGACACTGGGCGCGGTAGCATATATCGTGCACAGGGTGACATCCCTCGCAGCAATCCTCCGTTTTCAAGCAATGCGACTTGGTCTGGGCATTATAATTGGTGACATGTCGCTTGGGGATGCTGTGGTAGCTGAAAAGTAGCTTGTCGAAAGGTGCCTCCAGATAAGGGCGCATGGAATTTGACAGGGCCTCTACATACCCTGCGTGATCATAATACGGAGGTTGAACCTTCAATGACATTCCCTTGTGGTTCTTTGAAATCAGTTCCTTGACCCGTTCCACCGCGGTTTCAAAACTACTCATCGCGTAGTGAGGGAACAACGGAATGAGGAGAAGGTCATCGACCCCCTGTTCCGCAAGTTTTTCAAGAGCTGATCCGATGGAGGGATTTTGGTAGCGCATGGCCAGCTCGAGGGGTAAATCAATTTGTTTTTCGAGGTGCTTGGTGGCTTTCTGGCTGGTGACTACCAGCGGAGAACCCTCCTCTGTCCATATACTCTCGTAGGCCTCTGCCGAAGCTGCTGGGCGCTTGCGCAGCACCATGTTGACTACGAATCTCCGCAGAAGCCAAGGATAGTCGATGACCCTGCCGTCCATTAAAAATTCATTCAGATACTTCCTGACATCTGGGATCTCCGTAGAATCCGGAGAGCCCAGGTTTACCAATAAAACGCCTTGTTTGCTCATGTTTTCTGTCATTCTTGGTTGATGCGGTGAGCGACATCCAGTCCCGCTAGAATCGAGTCACCCAGTGAGATTCCATTGCGGTAATGTCCCGCAAAGAATAGACCACTGTGTGCTGCCTCCAGCTTGTTGAATCGATCCAGTATTTTACCGTAACCCACGGTGTATTGAGGGATTGCTTTTTTCCAGACTCTGCGGTTGATAAAAACAGGTTCTCCACGCACACCCAATAGTGCCTCAAGATCCTTAAGAATCAAGCGATCCATTTCTTGATCATCGAGCAATGCATGATCAGGTTGTCGCATGCCTCCAATGTAAGTGCTCAGCGTGACGTATCCTTCAGGCGCTCGATTTTCAAAAAGGGAAGACGAGAAGATCGTACCAAGGATATTTTTTCTCTCGACCTTGGGTACAAGCATGCCGAACCCTTCCAGTGAGTGCCGTATCTGGTCACGTTTGAAGCCCATGACCACGCTGGTTACTGGTGGATGGACAATATCCCTCAAGATCGACATATCGAGATCTGACTTATCTCGGAAAGTCATTTTTGTCATCCGGTGGGTTGGTATGGCAGTAATGACGGCGTCAAAGCCCTCCCTTATCTTCTTGCCTTGAACAATCCATTTTTCTTCAGCCTTTTCGACTGATTCGATCGCGGTTGAAATGTTGACTGCATCACCAATTTTCTGGCTCAATCCATTGACCAAAACCTCAAGTCCTTGGTCAAAAGAAACCAATTTGGCTTTATCCTTGGAGACAGTTCCCTGATTTTTTCTTTCTCGTGCACCAAAGAATTGGCCTTTGATCATTGAACCATATTTCTGCTCCAGGGCGTATAGTTTCGGGAAGGCGTGTTGCACTGATAACTTGGAAGGATCCCCAGCATATACCCCGGCTACGAAAGGGTTGATTGCGTAGTCGAGGAATTCCTGGCCCAGACGTCGAACCACAAATGTTGCCAGGCTCTCTTCCGTTTCTGGTGGGCAAGGGGCAATGAAAGGTTCTCTGATCAGGTTTAATTTTGTTCCCAGTGAAAAAAGCTTCGTAGTCACAAACTGCCACGGTGAGAGAGGCATTGGAACAGGTTTGCCTCCCTTGATGATATAGCGATTCTTCATTGACGGATTGGCATACCTTTTGTGGGAATCCAATCCAAGATCACTGATGAGAGCACTTATTCTCGGAGACGTTTCGAGTAAGGTGTTGGGTCCACATTCGGCCAGAAAATCGTTCTGCCGAATAGTTTCGATCGCGCCGCCTACTCTCGAGGAAGATTCGAAAACTGTTGGTTTGTGTCCTAGCTTAAGAAGTTCGTAAGCCGCGGTTAATCCTGTGATGCCTCCTCCAAGAATGGCGATGGTTTTATTCGGATTTCCCATGCAAGCGTGTCTTAAATAGTCTTGGAGAACCGGCCTTCTTTTCGCTCGTTCTGATAACCATCAAACCGCATGGCAATGTTGCGGATCAATAGCCTTCCCAATTCGGTCACCGTCAGGCCTGTAGCGGATTTATGAATCAGTCCATCCTCTTCCATATTCTTGAGCGAATCCAGCTCCCGTGCGTAAGTGGATTGGAAGTCCAATCCCAGCAGCTCAGACATATTTGCATAGTCAAGTTCCAGATCACACATCAATCGCATGATCGTCCTTCGGCGCAGATGATCTTCTTCAGTCAGGATATAGCCTCGTTGTATGGGGAGCTTCCCTTCATCCACGGAAGCACAGTAATCAGGTAATTCCTTCAGATTCTGCCAGTAGGCGTCTTGCGACTGTGAAATGGAGGACATGCCGAATGCATAAATATCGACGCCTTCCTGTGTGCTGTATCCCTGGAAATTTCTCTGAAGGGTCTTCGTTCGCTGAGCAACGGTGAGTTCATCATCCTCTTTGGCAAAGTGGTCCATGCCTATGTAAACATAACCCTCGGATGTCAGTTTCTCAATGGTCAGCTTGAGTAGTTCTAACTTGACTTCGGGCGACGGTAATTCCATGCGCTCCTGCAGGATTTTCTGTGCAGGTTTGATCCACGGCACGTGTGCATAGCTGAAGACAGCGAGTCGGTCAGGTTGAAGTTTCAGGGTATCTTCGAGTGTTTTCTCAAATGAATCGACCGTTTGATATGGAAGTCCGTAGATAAGATCGACATTCAATGATTCAAAATCACATTCGCGCAACCAATCAATAGCCTGTCTGGTCATCTCGTAGGGTTGAATCCGGTGGATGGCTTTTTGAACCTCGGGGTTGTGATCCTGCACGCCCATGGACGCACGGTTGAATCCTGCATCTTTGAGAGCCTGAATGGTGTCGCGTGTAATGCGCCGAGGATCAATCTCAGCGCCGGCTTCCACTCTTTCGCCAAATTGAAACCGCTCCCGTATGTGGTTGCCCAATCTGCGTAATTCATCAGGCTGTAAAAAGGTGGGAGTTCCACCTCCCAGATGAACCTGAACGACCTTGCGATCCGGATTAAGATGCTCCCGCATCAGGTCCATTTCACGATCGATGTGGTTCAGGTAATTTTCGCTGCGACTGTGATCCTTGGTGATCACGGTTGTGCATCCACAGAACCAGCAGAGTGATTCGCAAAACGGAAGGTGATAATAAAGGGACAGATCGCGCTGAGTTTCGTTGTTTTTGCGAATGCTCTCCATCAGGGCATCCTTGTCCACTTCATCCGTAAAATGAGTGGCGGGTGGATACGAGGTGTAGCGTGGTCCCGGGACGTTGTATTTGCGTATCAGATCGAGATCGACTTTCATGCTTCCTCCCGGGATGGACGGGTCGATGATTGAACCGTTTCGACGACGGCCTGCATCAACTCGACTTGAGATGAGGGGCGCACGCCATGTCCAAGATTAAACACAAATCCATCACGATCTTTCATGTCTCCAAGAATACGCTTTGTTTCGCGAATGGCAACCTCCGGTGAGGTCTCCAGTACGGTAGGATCAAGATTACCCTGAACACCCACGCTTTTTGTCAGCTGCGAAGCAACGGCGGGGAGAGACTCTGCCCAGTCGACACCCAGAACCTGACCGCCCGTTTCGGCCAGTGCTTTCCAATCGCGGGTGCTTTTTGAAAACACGATGACTGGGACCGATTTGTCCAATCTGCTGACGATTTCCCTTATCCATTTCAGGGACCCTTCCTCAACTTGGTTGCCCGAAAGAGTGCCTCCAAGTGTATCGAAAATCTGTACTGCGTCGACTCCTGCTGCAATCTGCATGTTCAGGTAGTCC
>JBDQII010000104.1:0-12627 GCA_040264395.1 Verrucomicrobiota bacterium | reverse complement strand
TTCGAATGAATATCAAGTTGAAGGCAGCGAATTCGCTTGGCCTGTGTTCGTTTACTCACGTCACCTGGGGAATTCAATCACTGGTGGATATGTCTATCGTGGTAACCAGGCTTCTCCTTTCTATGGTGCTTATTTATGTGCGGATTTCACGACACGAAGGACCTTTGCTATCCGGCAAAAAAAAGGTCGCACAATCAGTGCCAGGCAAGTTGGTCTTGCGCCATCTCCTCCTGCTTCCTTTGCTGAAGGGCTGGGCGGGCAGATTTATTTGGTTGGTTACGACGGGTTAATCTACGCTGTTGATCTGGATTGATTTCATTTGCGATCGTTCGATCGCTCAATGTTTTTCTCAGAAATAGATCCGGTTTTTGCCATCGTTTTCTTTGATGCAGTCTCACTGATCCCGCGGGTGATAGAAGCCTGTAAATAAAGCAATACCCAATCCTTCAATCGTTTTCATGATGTTGGGCATCCAGCCAGCGCAATCCATGGGACGGAAATATTGAAGGGCCCGGGTGTGTCGCCGAAGGCGACTCGGGTTGCGGATTTCTTTCATCTCATGTCGTGTCGGTAATTTCATCCACAGCCCATGCGCAAAAAGATTTTTCAATAAAAAATGGACGAACCACAGGGGGCATTTCCTCTCTTGCTGCCAATATTGAGGTGTTCACAACGGTGACACCAGCCACGGCCGCAACCCCATGGAAAACCATGTGATTACCGTCTTGCTGGAAAAGGGGCTCTACACGGAGATTGGCTCAGCATAGCCAACAACATTCGGCGAAACTTTCCGGGAGCGAGGCGTTCCTTGAAGCAATGGTTCATCATGCTTCTAGTGACGATGGCAACGACAATGATCGAGGGTTTCTTTTGTCCCCTTTCTTCGTGGTTTTCCTGCATGTGGCAGGTATGGTGCAGAGTAGTTAGAGCGAAGTTATCGAATTCCCTTTGCTTCCAGAGTCTTGATTTCCGAGTCCCACATTGCTCGTTGATCATCGCTGATGTTTGGATTGGGAAGTAGACTGCGTCTGCTGCAATGGACCAGAGCTTGAAGTGTCTGATAATGCCTTGTCATTTCAATGGCTGCTGGAAGGTGATCCCGGACTACTTCTCGGATGGCGTTGAATGTCAAATGATCGGCCTTGTGCATCATTTTTTTCGCAACTAATTCAGACCGAAGGGATGCCATGGCGGCAGGTGAATGACCTTTTAATATACCCATCAATTCCTCTGACTCCTCCTTGCTGAGTGAGTCTTCAATGACTGGTTTTACGATCCACTTTATAAATGCCTGCTGATCTTCCTTGTCCGGATCCAGGACCGGAATGATTAAATCTCCAACTCGACCCGGCCGGCGCAGATCCGGCGAGAGGAGATGAATTCGAGCTGTGATCAAAAGCCAGAAAACCTGCCCTTTCAATTTCGGATCAGACATCATCGCTTGAATTTTACCGGTTAAGCGTCTTTCTGTTTCATGAGCATTGGCACCGATAGCGCCGAATTGAGTGTCGGCTTCATCAACAAAAATCAGCACTTTGGAAAGGGCTTCAAGCACACGCTTCAAGCGTTCGAAAATGACATCGGTCTGACCGAACCACTGGCTACGAAGGTTTTTCAAGACCAGGACCACCATATCCAGTTCTGCAGCTACTGCCTCAAAGATAAATGTTTTACCACTGCCTATTGGCCCGCAGACAGCAGCTCCGGGGAGAGCAGCCGACCCCTTGATTTCAAATCTCGGAATCAACTCCTCACCTAGAAAGTGTTTGAGCTTTTTGAAACCGACCACGTCCTTCAGCCGGTGTTCAGGCTTTTTGAATTCGACCACCGAACCGCCCAGTTGATTCTGAATAAAGGACTCAACCTTTGCGACCACTTCGGCAGGTTGAAGTTTTTCCCTTGCATGGGCTGCTCCTTTCAAAAGTTGAAATAGAGCTTGCAGCGAAAGGCCTGCGGTCAAGGTGGCAAGTTGAGCCTGAGTACTCCACAGTTTCAGTTCTTCTTTCTCGTTCAAGTGCCGATTGAACCACGAAATGAAATGCTTGCGCGAGGGTTCGTCAGGAGATGGGATTTCTGTTTCAAGCAGGTAGGGTAGATTTGCGACGCGGTGATGGATCTGACTTCTGGATTCGGCCAGCATGATGACGGAATCCTCAGATCTAAGGAAACCCTGGTCGCTGAACCAGTCCTGACAGATGGCCACGCGCTGACGCCCGACATCGTTGAGCTGTGCCATGGGGGATTCTGGCAACAATAAATCCGCCCCCTCTATCAGGATTAGTAAATTGGGTTCAAGCAGCGGTTTACCATTACTGATGAACCGGGAGCAAAGGCACATCTGTCTGAGCAGCTCCAACGCCAGTGTGGGTTTGCCCACGGCGTTCTGAAGGTGCTGGTCGAATTCAGTTTCAACATCATGCAGGTCTTTTATGTCCTGCCCCTTGTTCAGCATGCGTTGAATAGCCAGCTCCTCACAGTTTGAACCTGTACGCCATTCTACCCATGCGCGCTTCATGAGTTCGGCATGTGCTTCATGAAGAAATCGAATCGGACCGTTGAGTTCATGAATAATCAGGATGAAATTCGGTACATCCCAATGATGCACCAGAAAAGGCAGCAGGGGGACGTAATCTTCGATTTCATCTTCTTTTTTGAAAAACAGGTCGTGGATATTGCCTGTTAGCAATAAGGTGCGTGCCTGACCTGAATTCAGTATTTTGCCGGCTTGTTTCAGGAATGATGATGAAGAATAACTCATGGCACGTGGCATTATTTCAAATGGGACACTCTTGGCTCCCAGCGGTCTGGATTGAATACCTCATTTCGGAGGGCATTTCTTTGATCCTCAAAAACTTCAAATTCACGAATGTCGTGAGGTTCAAAGACTGGAGAGGTCTGATCATAGACAATGGATGCACCTGGAAACTCTGCGTGGCCCTCGGTTTTCCAGTCCCAGTATTGAGAAAGGCCTATCAATCGATCCCCGACATAGATGGCCTCATTCAGTTCGTGCGTGACAATGATCAGGGTATAAGGCGGTGCTTTGCCTGCTTTTTTTGCTTCCTGATTCTCGGCATAAAGCAACAACAGTGCTTTTTGAAGTTCCTCCCGTGTTGCTTCATCCAACGCTCCGAAGGGCTCGTCCAGCAGGATGATTTCTGGCTTCATCACCAGGGCCTGAGCGATTGCAACCCGCTGCCTCATTCCCCCAGACATTTCATGCGGGTATTGATGGATGGCATCACCCAGTTTGACTCGATCAAGAAAATCGGCAGCTTGCTTGAGGTGTTTCTTTCTCAGCTTCCTCCAAGCGCCCCATCGAAAGGTCCGGAAACCAATGGAGGTTTCGTCGAGTTTCAAGCCCAATGCCACATTTTCCAAGGCTGTAAGAAAAGGGAAAAGAGAGTAATGCTGATAAACGATTCCGCGGTCCCTTCCTGGGCCTCTCACCTTGGTTCCTGCATCAGCAGGATCTTGTGAAAGGGTCAGGATTTCTCCCTTTCGAGGCAGGTGCGTTCCGACGATGGCTCTCAGTAAAGTAGATTTTCCGCATCCGCTGGGGCCGACCAGGCTGACGAATTGACCACGCTCTATGCTGAGATTGACATCATGAAGCACCTTTTTAGTTCCGAACCAGTGAGAAACGGATTGGCAATCAAGGGAGAGCTTGGGGGATGTTTCAGTTTCCATGGAAATTCCTAATGTTGTTCCTCAAACCAGGGTGAGATTTTTCTCTGGAGGGTTTTCAGCAGGTAATCCATGGTGAAACCGAACCCAGCGAGAAGCACAAGATATGGATACACTACGCCCATGTTGAGTAATTTGGATTGGATGCGAATCCGATAGCCAAACCCTACATCCCCAAACAGCATTTCAGCTGCTATGAGATAAACCATCGCAGGTCCTATCATCAGTCGAAGCGAATCAATCAACTTGGGAAGAACGTAAGGAAAGATGATTGTCCAGATCACTTCCATGTGGGATGCCCCCAGGGTATAGGCTTTGTATTGCAATTCTTCCGGAAACTCCTTGACTGCCTGATAGACGCTGATCGCCATGGAGGGAAGAATTCCGAAGACAATCATTGTGATATACATCTCCATGCCGAGTCCAACCAATGCCATGAAGACGGCAATGACTGCCGTCGCAGGTACCTTCGCAAAGAATGACAGAGGAGGGTGGAAAAATGCTTCTATGGGAGCCATGCATCCCATCCCTATACCAAGAATGCAGGATCCAAGAACCGCGATGCACAAGCCAGAGAAAAGTCGGATGACAGTTGCCTTGGCATCATCTGTCAACCAGCGATCCTCCGTGCGTTCATTCCATTTAACGGACCTTTCCACTCCCTCTGCCAACTGGCTCCAACTCGGGATAGTCGTGTCATTGGGGTTTTCGAGATGTTGTCGGTCAGAAAGCCAGGAGTATCCAATCAAGAGAAAGGCAACGGAGAGGATGCTCAGCAGGATTTTTGTGACGGGTTTAATAGGGCTGCGTATCATAGTTAACGATAAACATTAAAGCAAAATATCACTCGTTTGGCGATAATAAAATCTGAGGTGTTTTGTAGTGGGTAGCTTTATTTTTTCAGCTTTTCCAGAAAATGAAAGTGCGGGTGCTAACGCAGGATTTACCAAATAGGATGGATCAGGGCCCCAGGTTGATGATTCAAAGTTTCGTTGCAAATTCGGATGGAAATCCTGAATATTGAAATATGATGAATCCGTTGTCGCGAAACCTGTTTGTTCAGGGGCTGGTCGGTCTCGCCTTGTTGCTCATCACTGACGTCTCAGCTCAAGACAAGGATCAACCGAATATTATTTACCTCATGTTGGATGAATGGGGTTATTTTGAGTCCGGGCATATGGGCCACAAGGTGTTGCTCACACCCAATATTGATCAATTTGCCGCTGAGGGAATGCGGTTTAATAATGCCATGGCAGGAGCACCTGTCTGCGGACCCACGCGATGCACCCTATTGACAGGCTTGCATTCGGGCCATACATCCATGCGAGTCAATAATGGTTTTGCCCCCATTAGAAAAGAGGAACCCACACTGGCCAGTATGCTTAAAAATCAAGGTTATGCGACGGGTGGTTTTGGTAAGTGGGGGATTGGAGGGCGTGGAACGTCCGGCGTTCCTGAGAAACATGGGTTTGACCATTTTTTCGGATACTACGATCAAGTGCATGCCCATACCTTTTATCCGCAATATTTGATTCACAACAGTGAGGAAGTGCCCCTTGAAGGAAATCCTGGGACCAGTTTCTATGATGGGGAAACCCATGCTCAGGACAAGATTTTCAATCAGTCCATTCAATTCATCAAGCGCAATAAGGATAAGCCGTTTTTCTGCTATCTTCCGTGGACGCCTCCACACGGTTTATGGGGTATTGATGCGAACGACCCTTCCTGGCATTTGTTCAAAAATAAACCATGGACCGCGGGGCAAAAAACTGAGGATGACGCCAAAGTGTATGCTGCTTTCTTGCACATGGTGGATCGGCAGGTTGGCGAAATCATCACGCTCCTGAAGCAATTAAAGATCGATAATACCACGGTTTTCTTTCTCTGTGGAGACAATGGAGGCCAGGATTATTTCAAGGATGATGAACATCCGCATGGATTCTTTGGTCCTAATCTTAACCCCCTCACCGGTGAGCGTTTTCGGGCTGGTAAAGGTTCACTGTATGAAGGTGGTTTGAAAGTTCCATTTCTAGTTCGTTGGCCGGGTAAAATTAAAGCAGATTCCAGCTCAGGCCATTTACTTTATTTTCCAGATGTGATGCCTACCCTGGCAGCATTGACGCATTCAGATTGTCCGAAGACCGATGGTGTATCCTTCCTGCCTTCTCTCCTTGGGAGGGGACATCAGCCACAACACGCATATTTTTATTGGGAATACCAGGGGCAAACAGCCGTACGCATGAATCAATGGAAAGCTTATAAAGGCCGAAAGGGTGAGTGGGAACTCTATGATCTCTCAAAGGACACTGAGGAGAAAAGTAATTTGGCTGAGGTGGAATTACCCATGTTGAGCCGTCTCATTGAAAATGCAGAGGTGGCTCACGAACCGGTTGATCCAGGCGTCATTTATAGTCGCACTTTGATTGAAAAGGACCGTCGCCAAGCTCCTCATTGACGCAATTCGAGAAAGTAGCTGTTTAGATACATACAAACAGAGAGACAGGGGGTTCCTGCCTCTCTGTTGAAATGAGTAAGCACTATTTGGAACTTAAGTTTTTGATATAAGAAGGATCAAAACGTAATTCAGCTTTGTTATCCTTCTCAGTTTTACCATAACTCAGGATGGGGGCGCGTCCTGTGATTTCATGGTCGACGCAGAAGGAGACGACTCGGTCCATGATCTGAGGTAGTTCCTGTCCATTGAACAGCGCAATGGCCTCGCCCGGGCTGGTCAGAAACTTTGTCTGGCGCACGACGTTGTTCATGGCGGCTAAATCGAGGCCAGAAAATTTTTCACCCAATGCAGTCAGAGTGGCATCGCGCGTCTCGGGTTGATTCATGCGTGCAGCGACAGTGTAAAAAGTCTCAGCAATGGCAGAAGCAAAAGCCTCTCCACCCTCTTTGTTTAATGAATCTTGAGCCATGATGACAGAGTCGATGATTTCTGCCGGAATTCCCGTCGAGTCAAACAACACTTTCACATCGGAACGCTTTGAAAGGGTTTCCAATACAAATGGATTCCAGACCATGATGGCTTCGACACCGGCCTGTTTCTGCTGCATTGCAGCTGAAGCGGCGCTTGGGTCCATGTTGCTGAATGAAAAATCCTTCTCCTTATGGCCTGCGTTTTCAAGGCTGCGGACGAAACAGTATTCAGAAACACTTTTTTCCAATCCGTAAACTTTTTTACCCTTCAAATCTTCAATGGAATTGATTGAGTCAATGACGATACAGGCATCGGCTCCATGACTGGTCGAAGTTGGTAGGATCATTGTCGAGCGTCGTCCGATGGAAGGATTGAGTGAATCCATGTTAGTGAGACAGGCTGCATCGACCTGGCCTGCGCCATACATTGTGATGCAGGTGTCGTAATCCGCTTCACGCAATACAATATCCACTTTCCATTTCTCCTCAATGGGTCCGAGTTCTCCCTCTTTACCATTGATGAATCCATCCACATGAGCGACACCAAAGATGCTCCATGAAGGGTATTCGCTCCAGGCCAGAGAAAAAGTAGGGAAACCGGATTCTTTCTTGGAAACGGTCTTGCTCCCGGACGAAGCGTTACCTGCTTCTTCACTGGAGGCACTTTCTTCAGGCGAGGGGTTGGATTGCTGATTGCCGCAACCTGACAATCCAAAGGTCAGGCAGATAGCGGAAAATAACTGTAAATGTTTAAGTATGTCTTTTTTCATGTTCGATCTTTCAGATAATGCTTGTTTCGGGAGTTGCGAAGTGACCTTACTCTGGCAGTGATGTATCTTTTTTCTCACTGACCCCAGAGGATTTCGATTTATTTTCAGTTTCCGAGGCCAGCCCGATCAATGCATCAAATTCTGTGTTTGATTGGTTCTGGCGAGCGAATTCAAGAAACTCGGCTTCCTGAGCTTTAGTATCTGTTCCCGCAAGCTCCTTGGTGATCTTGGCTTCTGCCCGCAATTCCTGGCGCATGTTTCTTAGATTCTGGAGTTCTTCCGCCGTTCCATCCTGCGCAATACCTGTCAAGGTTTCAGCCAGCTCATTTTCCTGTTTGGCAGTGATCACATCAGCCACGGTATCGGCGGCTTCGGATTTTACCTTGTCAACTTCCCTCAATAATTGTTGAAGCTGTATTTTGTGATCACTGATGTTTTTATGATACTCACTGACATCCTGCTCAAGTTCGATGATGCGTTCCTGTTTTTCGACCAGAGTGGATGAGAAATCGTTGAATGCTGTCAGACAGCGTTTGTAATCCTCATTTGAATGAATTTCATTCTCCGCTTTACCCGCATCTTTGAGTCGCTGGACGGTTTGCTTCGCTTTGGCCAATGCACCTGACTTAAGTCTTTCCAGATTAGCGACTTCATTTGTCAAATGTTTGATTTTAGCCAGTTTCTTTTCCTCTTGTGCGATGAGACCTGCGACTGCCTGCTTGTATTGATGAATACGCGCAATCTTGTCTTTGACGATTTCATCGTATTTAGCCTTGATAACATGAGGGTTTGTATCGATCACTCTGCGCGCTGCATCAATCTGACCGGTTAACAAGTATCCAACCGCTTTGAACCATCTTGTGACTGCTTTGAACATAATCTTACTTTATATTGTTATTAAACTCAGATATTTCCGGGTAAATCCTTCTCGGGACCTAAACTCCAGTCCTTCATTCTTGCTTCCACCTTACCTGCCACCTCCAGACTGGCATCCAGTTCCTGTCTCATTTTTTGCAAATCGGTGGTTGAAGCTTTGACAGGGCCAAGTTTTTGTAATGAAACAAGCGAATGACTTAATTGTTTCACACAACATTGTATTTCATGGATAATTTGCTCGCGCTGCTCCAGCACGGGTTGCTTGGCTGCATCAGAGCTGAGTTTTTCTGCTGTTTCCCATAAATGATGGGTTTGTTCCAATAGACGCACACTATGCGAAAACAGAGATTCGACCTGCAATCTCACATCCACCATGATGGACCACTGAGCGGAGGGCGCATTTTTTTCCAGGCTTTCAAAATTGTCTACCAAGGCTCTTAAATCTCGCAATGCTTCTTCCGGTCTTGGGTCTTGATCCGAATGAATCAGGACTTGCTCCAGGTGATCCAATTCTTTCTGATGAGCAAGATTTTGCTCGTGTTCAATTTCTGTCAGGATTTTTTGTGCCGTTGATTTGCCGGCAAGGAGCAGTTTGGATACAAAAGCTCCCGCTCCAATAAGCATGCCGGCGATACCCCCAAAAAGAAACAAACTGGTATTTTTAAAATTAAATGCCCATGCTGAGATCATTCCCATGAAACCAATCATCGCAGGTGCCAGGACGATAGGGTTGGCAGCCAGACGCATCAAGACTCGCTTTTGGACATCATCTTTTGCTGAGTCTTTAGGCTTCTGAGTATTGATTTTGGGTCTTTTCCCGCTCATTTGCTGACATAACCTAGCATATTGTCTCAAGCATTGGAAGAACCAGCTGGTAACTCCAGTGCAACTCCACTGAATAGAGTCATGATTGAGAGAAGTAGCTGTCATCTTCAATAAGGTTGCTGGCCAACACTGAAAATAACGGATTGGAATTGTCCGTTTTGATTGCCTGAAGGAGCTGCTTTTGTTCGGATACGCCAATCAGGAATCCCGTTTTTTTCCAACAAGCTCGCCACGGCTTCGGCCCTTGCTTTCGCGAGTTGCTTGTTCGCGTCGGCGTTTCCCTCGGCTCTCGTCTGTCCGGTCACTTCCAAATAAAAATTGGGAAATGATTGAAGACGCTTGGCCAGAGTTGCAATTTCACGCTGACTGGAGCGGCTGACATTGGACGACCCCCTGACAAAGCCGATTGCATTTACCTGAAGTTCACCGACCGGCATCAGGCTTTCCCATTGCTTATCGTTTAATGGAGTTGCGGCGATTGCCTTGCTGCTGCCAGAGGTTTCTACTTTTGCTTGAAGATCTTTAATCAGGTTGAGATCCTGCCCCGGGTGAAATTGGCTGGATTGAAGACTCCTCATGACCTGATCATAATAGAGGGTGTGGTATTGTCCGTTGAGTGGGTCGGAAGGAATGCTTTTCGTTTTTATCAAAACACCCATAATATTTCCTATTATGTCCTCAAGGTAGGTTTGAGACATCGCAGTCGATTGCTGCTCAATTCCAAAATGAGCGTAGTTGTCGACTGTGTTTTTCCATTGAATCCCATCGGCCACCGCATTTGCCAATTGCGAGTCTAGGTTTTCCGAATCCAGTAGATTGGCATCCTGTGTGATCAATTTCTGGATGCCATTCGTTTCATTCTGATAATGGAATAACGCCCGGAAGTAGCCCTCTGTGATTGTTTCGATCAGAGAGGGGTTGTCTTTTAAAAATGAACGCTCAGCCACGAGTACATCCACGATGTAGCCCTTCAACTGTGAACTGTCCAGCAGCACCTTGTAACCTGATTCCTTCAGTGCCTTGGCAACATGTGGTTCCCACATGATGAAAGCTTTTTTGTCGCTGGGGTCCGAACGTTTGAGGTCTTTGAGTACATTGGAAGAACCTTCTTCTGCGCTCAACCATTTGTCTGACAAATTGGGAAGACTGAAATGAGCCAGAATGACGCGTGCAAGAAATTCGCTTGGTGAGTCTGGTGTCAAGACAAGGCGAGTTGATGGCTGATTGAGGTCTTGTATGGATTTGAAGGTCGACTCATGTGCAACGAGTGCATCACCTCCCTGAGTTTCGTCCAATACCAAAATGATCGACCCGGGAAAGGATCCGTTGCGTGTGCCGGCATTCAAATACGAATCGATCGTAAAGACTGCCAGTTGAGTTTTGCGTTCTTCCAGACCTTTCAGGCGTCCTGAATAATCTGCGCCATCGTCAATGACATTGAGCTTGATCTGCTTGTCGGAAAGCCACTTTACAAGGAAAGGAGACCTCAAGACAGCATAGCCACTGAAAGAATCGGCAGCGATATTAATTTCGTGTTCGTAACGACTGCTGGAGCCCGTGTCCTCAGTCAGCTTATTGGTGAAATATGGGTGGACGAGGAATTTGTAGGCGACGGCCAATATGAAAAAGATGAAACACCAAGCTACCGTTGCGATCAGGCACCCTTTTGACTTTCGTTCGCTCATCACCTCTTAATAAGTGCTTTCCCAACAACAAGCAATACAACGAATCCTACAAATACGATTGACAGATAGTTTGATTCACTCCGTGATTTTGTTGGGGTATTGCTTTGAACCGTTTGAGGTTTAGGGGCTCGGTACGTCGTTGGAGCCGAGCCAATGGGTTCGTTGCCCGAATTCGATAACGAGGCAATGGCTGTGGAAGCAAACTCAACAGGCAATGGCTTGAGTATGTCAAATGCATCCTCACCAGCAAGGTTTCCCTGTTGACTTCCAACTTCTGCAAATACTTCAGCAATGGCTTGTTTGAGTGTGCTTGAATCATTTGCCCTGCGGTAAGTATGCACTTGCGTTGCCAGTGTATGATCCTGTTTCATCGCCACGCCAATGACATCAACCCTCAATCCGCGGGACAACACCTCTGGGGTATGCGCTTCCACAAGGTCTCGGTCGTTGGCTTCACCGTCTGTCACGATCAATAGACGATATGTTCCGTAGCCGAACTGTGTTTTCCTTTCCTCGAGCAATCGATCTGCTCCAATTTTTATGTATTCACCGAGAGGTGTGCCACGACTGGGTTGAATGGATTGAATCGCAGACAATAAAATGTTGTCGTCTCTTTGCCCGAGCGGGAATACCCAGGGATCACTGATGTCGGCGGCGCTGAAGACAACGAGGCCTACATGGGTGGACTGAGGAATATTGCCCAATACTTCGATCAATGCCTCTTTGGCGGCATCCATTTTATTTTGGCTGCTACCGGGCATGTTTTGTTTCATCGATCCCGATGCATCCAACACAATGACGACTTGATCAATCGAGGATTGCCCCAGCGCACTGGAAAAAGCACTCAACATGAATGTCAAGGCGGCTCCTGCCAGCAAAGGGCTCATTACAATCTTTTTCATAAAGTTTTGGGTTTTGATTTGGCCTGATTCAGTTTCACGAACAAGTTACAAGGTGGGTACTTCAGGTGTTTTTCTTCCTGAAATCCCAGTTTTAAAATGGATACATTCCGATCAAAAATCGAAATCAGACGCATTCGTTGCTTCTGCGGGAACTCGGATAATTCTAAACTCAACACGCATGTTTTGTTTGGCTTCGTTGAGATTCGAAGGTTTTGCGATAAAGGGTTCACGTATACCAACTCCGACTGGTTGAATCTGGCTTGCGTCCATTTTGACTCCTTTGTCAGAAGCATACTTGCTCACTGCACCCAGAACTTGTTCGGCGCGTTGTTTGGAGAGGTTGAGGGCCGCCTGCATCGTTTCCCTTGGATTAAACTCCTGCGCTCCATCAAATGCACCTGATTCAATCAGCTTAGCCAGATTTTTGGTGGCTTCCAGATCCAAGGGGCGACCCTTTAACGCGTAAGAATAGTTACCACGTGAGCCAGATCGCTTCATTACACCTTTTTGCAGTCCTGCTTTAACCAGGTCGAGTAGCGTTTTGGTTGGGTCGGAATGCCCTCGTATTGCGACCACTGCATTGCCAAATCGTTGTGAGGTTTCGATGACTCGTTGGAATTCGGCGCCATATTGCACCGCGCTGAATTCAGTCTGGTTGGGCTCGAAATTAATCGTAAAACTCAAGATCGTCTTATCGTCCAGCTCGCCGCCTGAACTGAGCATTTCGATTTCCTCCCGAACCGCTTCCGCACGGAAACGCTCCTGACGCTCAATTTTTGTTTTTGAAAGGTATTTTAAGAATGTGTCGGATTGGTAATTTAATCCTGAGGGGAACAACCCCATTTTCTCTTTGGCATATCCCTGATTCACCGCCAGCATGAGAGCGGATTCCTGAAAGGCTTCAAATCCACTCAAATTGCCCTTCTGAGTGAAGAAAACGACGTTACCTGGATATCC
>JBDQII010000103.1:0-12638 GCA_040264395.1 Verrucomicrobiota bacterium | reverse complement strand
GCTTTATATGTCCAGAAGGATCCATTCGAGTTCATATCGAACTTGTCTTGATCCGGAATTTGATTAGTTTTAAACAATGACACCAAAGGTCTTCGGCTTCCAGATTTGGATGCACGCTTTCGTTAGCTGCATGGGGTATTTGGGTGTGAATAATTGCTCGGGGGCATCCGTGCAGATTGATCACCATACCTTTACTCTGCCTGAAGGATTTGAGATTGAGTTAGTCGCCGGTCCGCCTTTGGTAGAACGTCCCATTGTCGCTGATTTTGATGATCAGGGCCGCCTTTATGTAGCGGATTCTTCGGGATCTAATGACAAGGTTCAGCAGCAACTCGCAGTAAAACCTCACCGAATCGTGCGACTCGAGGACACCGATGGTGACGGCATTTATGATGAGAGCGTGGTTTATGCTGAAGATCTCATGTTTCCCGAAGGTGTGCTCTGGCATCAAGGAGCTGTTTACTGTGGAGCTCCCCCTGAAATATGGCGATTGGAGGATACGGATGACGATGGGGTAGCGGACAAGCGAGAGGTTTGGTTTGATGCCAAAACGCTTACGGGGTGTGCAAATGACATCCATGGCCCCTACATGGGTAAAGACGGGTGGATTTATTGGAGCAAAGGAGCTTTTGCCGAACAGACACATACATTGTTCGATGGCAGAATCATGAAAGACTCGGCCGCGCACATATTCCGCTGTTTGCCTGATGGAAGTGAATTTGATTCGGTCATGAGCGGGGGAATGGATAATCCAGTTGAGATTGCCTTTGACGATGCCGGTGAAATCTTTTTCACGACGACTTTTTATTCGCACCCGCGAGCCGGCAAGCGCGATGCTCTGGTTCATGCCATTTATGGTGGTGTTTATCCCAAGGAACACGGAGTATTGGAGGGACTCACCGTGACCGGTGAATTTCTTCCCGCCATGACACATATGGGACCGGCCGCGCCAAGTGGGCTGATGCGCTATGAGTCCAGTAGATTTGGCAATGAGTTTCAAGGTAACTTGTTCAGTAGTCATTTTAATCTGCGCAGGATACAACGACATCAGCTGATTGAAGACGGAACGAGTTTTCGGACGCTTGATTCTGATTTCGTGGTTTCTTCTCATCATGATTTTCATCCAACAGATGTCCTTGAAGATGGTGATGGGACCATGTTGGTCGTGGATACCGGTGGATGGTACAAACTTTGTTGTCCCACCTCTCAATTATACAAACCCGACGTGCTTGGAGCTATTTATCGAGTCAAGCGAACGGTAAATGAAGATGTAAGTGATCCTTACGGCATTCGGCTATCCTGGAAAGATCTTTCAGTGTCTGAGTTACTGATCCTGCTCGGAGATGACAGGCATTCGGTCAATCAGCGGGCTGTTCAGGTTTTATCAGAGCAGGGTGGCAGCGCAATCGAACCTTCAAAGATCGTTCTTGAAGCAGAGGGAATATCAACCTCCATCAAACAGCATGTTTTGTGGGCACTCAGTCGAATCCCAGGGGATGAGGCACGCAAAGCGGTGCGGCTTGCGTTGAATACCAGCGATGCACCATTGTTGCGCACGGCGATTCATGTCGCAGGTATTCATCATGATGTTGAGGCATTGCCCGCACTGACAGCATTGCTGAGGCATGAAGATCCATTTGTGTGTCGGAAAGCTGCCGAGGGTATTGGGCGGATTGGAAAACCTGAGATTGCTGATGCCATTTTGCAGCACGCCCATGACCTCAGAGACCGCGCGCACGAGCATTCCTTGACCTATGCGTTGATTCAGGTCAACGCGAGCGCTAAGACCCTCTTTGCCGCTTTAGCGCCCGCTCAGCACCCCAATGTTCGACGGATTGCCCTGACGGCCTTGAGTCAGTTAGAGGGCAGTGGTCTCAATGCATCCCACATAGCTGATTTATTGACGGCCGAGGATGATGCATTGCGAAATCGAGCCATGTGGGTAGCAGGATTTCACCCCGAGTGGGGTGGGGCGCTCGCTTCCCATTTTGAATCGGTTCTTCTAAACAAAGATCAAAAGGCACTCGCATTCTCTCAGCTACAGCGACAACTGGAGGTTTTTGTAAAACAGCCCGAGATTCAACGGATGATGGGCAAGTGGCTGGATGAAAGCTGGATGGATCTGGAGGCGAAGCAACTGATCCTGCAGGTGATGCGTCATGACAGTTTGCGAAGTATTCCAACAACTTGGTTGGAACCGGTTTCCAAACGAATGTATTCAGACGCATGGCCACTAGTCATCTCTTCCATTGAAACGGTCAGTCAGTGGACACTCACAGGGCGCGAACGCGAGGTTCTATTGCCCGCACTGGAATACGCTGCGAGTCGAGACGGGCTGTCCATGGCTGCTCGCCTGGCAATCTTCCGGTCCATCATCAGGTTCAATCCTCATCTAGAAAACGAAGCACTGCAGACATCTTTGACGGCTTACAAGGATGCCAGTAAGCCTGCTTTGAGAGAAAAGTCCCTTGGGATTTGGCGTGATGCCACATTGGAGTCACATCAAGTGAAGGCCCTTCTGCCTTTATTTGAGCATTCAGGCCCACTGCATCTATCGCAACTGGTGGACCTTTTTCATGGTCATTCCGAACCGGATCTAGGTGAGGCCTTCATGCAATTCATCCAAAAAGCCCCTGCCAATGCATCGATCAGACCGGATCTGCTTCTGCATGCTGTCGATTCATTTCCTGAACAGGTTCAAGATCAAGCTCGCCTCTGGTTGAAATCAATGGAAGTTGATGTGGAGCAACAAAGAAGACAATTGCAAGGGGTGCTGGCGCAATTGCCTGAAGGGAACGTGCGGCGTGGACAAGCTGTCTTCAAGAGTGAAAATACCGCATGTTCAGCTTGCCACCAGATTGGCTACGTCGGGGGGCAGACTGGACCCGATCTCACTCGGATTGGATCCGTGCGTAACGAGCGCGATCTCCTGGAAGCCATTCTTTTTCCAAGTGCCAGTTTTGTGCGCAGTTATGAACCCATGATTGTTGAAACGCATGATGGGGAAGAGTTCTCGGGGGTGATGCTTCGAGAGGGAGGGGGTGTGATCCGGCTGGTGGCCGGTGCAGGGAATGAAATGCGCCTGGAAGAGAGTGACATTGATTCGATACGTCCCGGTCAGGTATCGGTCATGCCTTCTGGGCTGGGTGATCAGTTGTCGCAGCAAGAAATAGCCGATTTACTGGCATTTTTGAAATCGCGTCAGTGACATGAGGATTCGTTAAAAGAGTCGCTGAACTTGTATGAGCAGGCTTTTCAACCAATTGAATCCGATCCATTTCTCTGAATAGGCAAAAAACGTTCCCCCCAGCAGGGCATATCCAGAAATCCATCGAAGGCAGATCCGCTTTTCTTTTCTGGAGTGGAGCCCTTTAAAGCAGGCCGCGGCATTTAGCCCCAGCGCAATGGTGATCCCCGTTAATACCAGCATGTGCCAAACCGGTCTTGAGGAAATTTGAAGGGATCCCAGGCGAAGAGAACTGATAGCCGGAACTCCGATGAATATGATCACGAGCCATATGCTGTTCAGGAACTGAATCAATAACGCTTTCATCTGGGAAAACAGAATGCGCTCCATAAAAAAGCGGATGGCCTTTCAGACCATCCGCCATAAATTTACAATTGTTTATTTGTTGCCTCGTCGGTTGGAGGGGAGAAGTTTTTCGGCTCTTTTTTCGGCATCTTTCTTCATATCCTCTTCCATATTTTTGACGCCTGGCAACGAATCACGTTGTTGTTTGGCTACCACCGCAGCTTCCTCAGGTGTTTCAAGGACGGTTGCTCTGAGAAGAATGATGAGCTCCGTCATGTCATTGCTGTCGGACTTGGTGCGAAATAAAGCACCTAGAACGGGGATATCCTTCAAGATGGGGATTCCTGACTTACTCTTGTTCTTAGTTTGCTTGATGAAGCCGCCCAACATGATGGTGTCTCCATCACGCACAGAAAGAGTCGCCTGTGCGGCACGTTGATTGACCACCGGATTTGGATTGCCGTCGATAATCACATCACCGCCACGTTGGTCCACATTTTGACTGATTTCCATGACGATATAGCCCTCAGGCGTGATGAAGGGCTGAACCTGTAATTGTATACCAATATCAAGATATTGGACAAAAGACTGACTACCTACAGAACTGAAGCCCCCTGTAAATCCTCCAGTAACAATAGGAACTTTCTCACCCAGTGTGAAAAAGCCAGGAATACCATGAGAGGTTTGAATACGGGGTCTTTGGACTACCTGAACCGTGTTGTCCGTAGCGATTGCCGACACGGCTATATCCAATGTATCGTTATACTTACCAAAATAGCTGAAACCGCCTGGTAAGGAACTAAAACCGTTGGTTGCCGTGTTGCCTAGAAAATTATTTCCTGTATCCAAGTTCGAATTATTCGCCATCGCTCCACCATAAGAATACTTTCCAGCAGTTTTTGGGTTTTGGGCCATACTGACGCCAACCGTCTGATTATCCCCAAGACCTACTTCGAGTACGATGGCTTCAATCAGCACTTGGGCCAGAAGCACATCCACTTTGGAGACCATGTTGGTGATCATGGTAAGATCTTGTTTGTTGGCAAAAATGAGCAGCGAGTTGGAGCGTTCATCCGGAACGATGCGTGCATTGGCCAATAGCTCAATTTCTTCTTCGCCATCGGCCGCCTTATCGATGACTTTGCGCAATCGATCCTGAAAACTACTGCGGTTGCTGCTTACAGAGGAACTCGAGGAGCGGTTTACTGAAACAGGCGAGGAGGATTGAAATGGTCGGTATCCACCACCGAACCCGCCACCACCAAATCCGCTGCCAAAGGAACTTCTGCCTCCGAATGAGGATCGTCCAAACGAGGACCCACCTCCGAAGCCACCGCCAAAACTGCTGCGACTGTTACCAAAACCGCCGCCAAAACCACCGCCAAATCCGCTGTTGATTCCCCCGGACCTCATGTTGCTTCCGGTATTCGCTCCGACTGATGCAGCAGCTCCACCTCCATCGATCAGTGCACTCATGGTTCCATAGAGATCCGTGACTTTACTGTATTTGATGGGAATGACCTCGAGTGAATAGTCCAGCTCGGGTTCGATATCAATTTTTTCAATAACCTCGAGCATCTGCTTTATATTGACGGCGTAGTCATGGATGATCAGGATCTGAGTAGAATCGATTGGGATGAGACCCTCTGGATTCCCGCTCATTGGGCTCAGTATATCGGCTACCGCGGAAGGCGCGGTAGAATTCAACTTGATGGTTCTTGTCAGGAAAACACCTGAATCTGGAATGTTATCACGATCTTCGATACTGATAGCAGGTGCATGTTGCATGGCCTCCTCCTTAGGAACCGCCTTGATGAATTTTTCTCCCATTGGCACAAGCACGACATTGGCCAGAGATAAGCTTGTTGTAATTGCTTCGATCGCCTCTTCTGTTGTCAATTCCACCCCGGCAGCGGTTACTAGATTGACCGTTCCACCCAGATCCGGAGAATAAAGGACCATTTTACCGGTCAATTCACTGTAAATAGTAAAAATGGGCTCTAGCGGCATTGCTGGAAAATTAAAGGAATGCAAATTATCAGCCTCATTTTCTTCGTTTTCGTCTAATACCTCTCCCCTTGCCGCGGCTAAAAGGCCAGCAATATCTGGAATGCCATTTTGATTTTCAGCTCCGGCTGCATCCGTATTGCTGGCCGTGGTGTTGATGCTGGGTAATGAAGATGCAGATGCAGATGGTAACGTGCCACCCTGCGGCAAGGTGGGAGGAACATTGCCTGATTGAGGAGCTGGAATGGTGCTACGATTCGATTGACTTGTGCTCGGGGTAGTGGCTTTCGCGCTTGAGCGGGGGGTTAAGCTTGGTAGGGATTTGGGACCCGCATTAGGTAATGCCTTGGGTGCAGGTAACGCCTTGGGTGTTGGTGTCTTGACGGATTCTTGACTGATGGTTTCCGTGGATTCGGCCAGAGCTTGAAATTCTTGTTCCAGATTACCGTCCTGGTTCATGGCTCGCTGCAGAACTTCTCTCAATCTTGCGTCTAATTCTCCTGGGCTTTGTGCCAGAACAAGCGAACTCGTTGTGAGTGTGGCGGTAAGTAGAAACAGCCATAAGCAAGACATCGGTAATTTGCGCATGTAAGATTTATTTGATTTGGATGACATGATCCTTATAAATGCTGGATTCTTTTTCGTGAGGCTGGCTCGTCGAAGTTGAAATTTGATGGTCATGGTTGAAATCGAATCCTGTTGTTGTTTTTTTCTGTTATGAGATGAATTGCGCAATGGTCACTTCTTAAATCAAACACCTTATTCCTCCGAAGGTTGCTTCTGATAATTGGCAACCAGCGTCATGTTGCATGTAAGTTGTGAGTTGTAGGGTGGCTTGGGTTTCAAATCAAGGTCATGAACGCGCACCATGGATTCTCCTGATCCAACAGATACAAGGAAACTGATGAGGCTTTCGTCATCCGTCGTGACGGTCAGCCGGTAAGCCTTTTGATCGAAAAACATGTTGTTGGTGCTGCGTTCGTTTGAAATCCGCACTGGACTGATATTTGGCGTAGGAAGATTACTTTTTCTTGCTTGATCCTGAATCAACCTGATCAGGTCGTTTGCTTGAGATTCGGTGGAGACGTTGGAGCCGATACCTTCCAATTCTGCCAGTTTGGCCTTAAACTGGGGCGCTCGTCCGATCAAACGGTTAAAAGAGGCAATCTTTTGATCTGCTTGATCCATCTTTTTGCCTATCTCTCCCCAGTCTGCAAACTGCGGCCAGACCAGAGCCATATTAATGATGAGGAAGACCACAAGGCCCACGATGACGACGAGGCGTCGCTCGAAAGCATTCAGATTATATTTGTCAAAAAAGGACTGCATCATTCGAATCCCGATCTTCTGAGTTCACAATTAAAGCTCCAAGTGGATGTGGGGGCCTCGGCGCTCTTTTTGCGGCTGCTTGCATTGCTTATTGTTGGATCGCTGACACTTGAGAAAAGTGGCTTCTCACCTACCTTGGCATCAATGAGAAATCCGTGGTAATCCGTTACTTTAATACTTTCATCGGTTGGAACTTTTCCTCTCAGCGTCAGCACTTTGCCCTGCCGGAAGTTAAAAGACAACAATGACATCCCATCAGGCATCATCTCTGAGATCACTTTAAGGCAATCCAGAGCTGAGTATTTCAAGTCAACCTGTTCCTGAAGGATGTTGACCTTGGCTTGAAGTTGCATGGTATTGGTGTAGGAATTTGCTTTGCTTCTCAACCCGGTCTGCAACTCGATATTGTCCCCGCGTCGCCACTCAAGTGCGACAAAGTATATAAGAACTCCAAAAATATAAACCAGAGCAACTCCACCGAGGCTGCTCATCCAGAGACCGTCAATATATTGCTGACGGTATTTGGTTCGCAAGTCCTCAAGCATGAGGTTGGTGGTGGAAAGACTACGGGTGGCTCTCTCCGCGGAAACTTGTGCCTGTTCGTCTTCTTCGGGGGCCGGTTCGTTGTGTATTTCTTTGGATGTCCAGCCTTTTGCTGCCTCTATCCATGAACTTGGAACATGCTCTCCGCCGACAAATCTTAATTCAGGAGCTTCTGACAACCAGCCTTCGAGTTCACCAGACCAAGCCGTATTGTTGAGATTATCGACGAGCAACTTGGCTCCTTGATCCGACTTGGGAAGTTTTGAAAGTCCAACATGCTGTGTCCACCCGTTGATGTGCCAGGAAATCATGCAATCAAAAAAATCTTCATCCTGTTCCTGCAGGTGCACTCGCACACAATCGCTGTCAAACGTTGCTATTGATAATGGGTGGATGAGGGGAGATTCAATGCGGTCGGTTTGAAATCCTGACTCCTCAAGATCGCCCAGCAATTTTTCAATGCTGGAACTTTCAGCTAGAGCCAGGAGTACGGTTTGCTGTGTTGGATCCGGACAAGGCAGTATTTCAAAGGACCAAACAATTTGATTGACTGGCACAGGGGACAGCTTTTCCAGCTGAAACTCCAGCATTTGTTTTGTTTCATCCAGATCCTCTCCCTTGGGGAGATTTACTATACGCAGGAAAATATGCTCTGCTGGCAGCCAGGCAATATTCAGCCTTTTCTGAAGGAATTGACGCCAGGTTTGTTCCACCTGTTTGGGTGGGATGGGGTTTTCCCCGGAATGATTTAGTTTTGCTTTTTGAACGACCTGTTTCTCAGCGACATTAAAATGCCACAACCTTTTCAAATCAGGAAAGACCTGGATGACATTACAATCATTCCATCTTTGCTTTCGCTGTTTTTTCTTTTTTGTGGCGGCTTCCATGTCAGTCAATGGCAATGAGATTGAGATTACTCTTCAAGCAGCTCCATGTGTTCTTCTGTTTGAGTCACGCGCAGGACTTCCTCAATGGTGGTCACGCCATTCTTGACCTTGCGCCAGCCATCCATGCGCAGGGTGCGCATGCCTTGTTCCATCGCCTTTTGCGCCAGAGTAGAGGCAGCCGAGCGATTGAGGATCAACGGTCTCAGTGCTTCGGTCAGCACCAGTAACTCATAAATAGCAATCCGTCCCTGGTAGCCGAGCTGATGGCATGCTTCACAACCTGCCCCGTAATAAAATGTCGATTTACCGATGTCCTCCTCAGGGAAACCAATTTTGTGGAGATAGGTTTCGTCTACCTTTTGCTCGGTTTTGCAGTGGTTGCAAATAGTGCGGACGAGTCGTTGTGCCATGACTGCTTCCACCGAGGATGCAACCAGAAAGGGTTCAATGCCCATATCGATAAGTCGTGTGAACGCACTGGGAGCATCGTTGGTATGCAAGGTGCTGAAAACCAAGTGACCGGTCAATGCCGCGCGAATAGCGATTTCGGCAGTCTCCAGATCACGAATCTCTCCTACCATGACAACGTTTGGGTCCTGACGCAGGATGTGGCGCAGTCCCATGGCGAAGGTTAATCCAATATCGGAGCGAACTGGGATCTGATTAATCCCCTTGAGCTCATACTCCACAGGGTCCTCGATGGTAATGATACGCTTTTGAACGGTATTGATGGTGCTCAAGAAAGCATACAGGGAGGTGGATTTACCAGAACCTGTTGGACCTGTCACGAGTACAATGCCGTGAGGTTTGACAATCAGTTCGCGTAACGCTGCTTCATGATCTGGGTCAAACCCAAGCTTATCCAAGCTCAGGAATATTTTACCACGCGTCAATAGACGCAGAGAAACGCTCTCGCCATAGACAGTGGGAACAGTGGAGACTCGAATATCAATTTCTTCTCCCTTGATGCGAACGTTGATGCGGCCATCCTGAGGAAGGCGTTTTTCGGCAATATCCATGCCAGCCATGACCTTGACTCGAGAGATGAGAGCCGATTGAAACCGTTTCAGCTGAGGGGGCATTGGAGCTTGATGCAGGATGCCGTCCACGCGGTATCTGATGCGTAATTCGTCCTCAGCGGGTTCAAAGTGAATGTCAGTAGCACGATCCTGAAATGCTTCCCAGATAATCTGGTTCATGAACTTGATGACGCTTGCCTCCTGATCGCCATCCGTGATCTCCTTATCCTCACTGACGATCAATTCAAAGGGTTCATCCTCTTCAAGCTCATCCAGTGTTTCCGCACCCACACCATAGTATTTTTTCAGGGCTTTTTCGATTTCAGCTTTTGGAGCCAGACCAAACTGAATAGGCCCACCTGCTTCATATTGCGCTGAGTTGATAAGGCCAGGTTCAAATGGATTGCTGACGGCGATTCGTAATTCCCCGTTTTCCTCGGAGACAGGAATAATATTGTATTGAAAGGCAACCTTGGTGGAAATGCGCGCCCGCACCTCGGGAGGAACGCCGATTCCTTGAAGATCGATGAATGGCCAATCAAGTGTCTTTGCCAATTTTTCAAGGAATTGTTCTTCGGTAATGCCTTTTTCCCTTGAAAAAAAAGTCAGCAAAGAGTCCTCGGAACCGCCTTCGACTGCGATTCGCCACTGCTTGCCCCACATCTCGAACTGCTCTGGTGTGACCAGTGCAGCCTGATTGAGAAGCGTTTTTATGGATAGAAAAGGCGTTGCCATGTATGTACTATGTGCCACTAAAAACGCTGCAAAATAGGGAAAGTTGCGACACAGGTCAAAGGAAATGCAGAATATCCCCAATACTTGACTATTATTGCTTGCTTCTAGGCCTCCATGGAGGGTCAAATGTGCCTCATGGGTTCACTACGCGTCGGAACAATAACTGTAATTGGCAAGGACAAAACCGGGGTGATTGCCCGAGTCACAAATTTCCTTTTCGAGCATGGAGCCAATATCGAAGCTCTGGAGGAGCAGGTAACGCGTGGCCAATTCAGTATGACGCTTCAAGCTAGCTGGCCTGAAGCTCGCTGGGTTCCTCAAATGATCGAGGCGGGTTTGACGGATTTGGGACGTTCCCTTGGCATGGAGATCGCGGTTAATTTCAACCCTTTCCGCACGCGGCAACGCATGGCCATCTTTGCTTCATTGGAATCTCATGCACCCGAGGGGATTCTGGAATCAGTGGACAAAGGTACACTCAAAGCAGATCCTGTAATCATGGTTTCAAATCATTCCTCCATGAAGAAGCTTGCCAGACAGCACCAAATACCATTCCGCCAGGTGGATTGGTCAAATCGCAAGCAAGCTGAAGAGGGGGCACTTGCGCTGATGGATAAGTATCAAGTGGACTTCATTGTCCTGGCTCGCTTCATGAAGATTCTTTCACCGACTTTCGTGTGGCATTTCAAGAATCGTATCATCAATATTCATCCTTCTCTTTTACCCAGCTTCCCCGGCCCGCAAGCCTACCGGCAGGCTTACGAACACGGTGTCAAAATTGCTGGTGTGACCGCTCATTTCGTCAACATGCATCTTGATGAAGGCCCTATTATTGCTCAGGAGTCATTTTCCATTCAGCCCAACATGACTTTAAAGGATGTCGTTGCCAAGGGGCAAAAGATGGAAACCAAGGCACTTGTTCGAGCGGTAAAACTATTTTTGAGTAAGCGATTGGATGTCCACTGGGGGACGGTTAAAGAGGTTTGAAATGAATGGGAAACGTATCATTCGACTTATCTGGGCAGTTGTAGGAAGAATGATCCTCTACGGAGTCGCGCTCGTTTTAATTCTGAGTATCATCATCAACTGGAAGATGAAGCAGAGGGATTCCCAATGGGGAGGGAGAAGGGGGTGGAGGGGAAATCGCGAACCAGCACAACGCACTGTGCCTCGTATCAACAAGGAGTATGATCTTTCCATCAAACAACAAATTCAAAATTACCCCCTCAATGTATGTCTGGTAGATGGAAACACGCTGGACCACTACGGTCACTCGGTGGATTTTGATCACAATGGCATGGTGGTGCGTCTCTGTTCGGAAGATTGCCTGCGTGATTTTCGTGGTGACGCCACGGTTTACATCAGTCGATTACTGGAAGCTTCACTGGCCAAATGATTCTTCTCGCTTGTCCGTTGAATTTATATCCAAAGAAGGATAGACTACCCCCCTAAAATGATTGCAGGCAAAGTTCAGAAAAAAAACGAAGACGTCGTTGTTCGAAAGGGCGATGAGCGTTTGATTAAATTGACTTCCAGTGCGGTCGGCAAGGTATCCAAACTATTGAAGCGCCAAGGGCGGCCAGAGGGCGTGCTGCGCGTGGCTGTAGTTGGCGGTGGTTGTTCCGGCCTTCAATATAAAATGGATCTACAAGATCGGCCTGCCAATCGGGATATTCTGGTTGAATCGGGCGGTGTCAATGTGGTTGTGGATCCCAAAAGTGCTTTGTATGTAACTGGTTCCGAGCTTGATTACGCCGAAACTTTGCAGGATGGTGGTTTCAAGGTCAATAACCCGAATGCGGCCACCAGTTGCTCCTGTGGAGAAAGTTTCAGCGCCTGAGGGCGATTTGGTATCCTATCTGCATGATTCAGTTTAATTATTACAAGACCCTTGGCCTGCCTGTTCAGCCTTGTATCGACGAAAGCGCGCTCAAGGCAAATTACCTGAAATTATCCGCCTCCGTTCACCCTGACCGGGAAGGGGAGCATACGGACAAGGATCCGGAGCTGCCAGATGCCGCGCTGGTCAATGAAGCTCAACGCATCCTTTCCCACACCCCGTCCCGATTGAAACACCTGCTTACCCTTCAAACTGGCTCCGCTCCAGGTAATCTGCGTCAGGTGCCCGATGAGCTTGGAGATTTTTTTATGGAAATCGGAGCGCTGCTTCACAAATTAGACACAATCATCAAAGACAAACCCGGTGAAGACGCCTCGGAATTATCGCGTATCCTGTTTCTGAAAAAAAGCATGAGCATTCGTCAGCTTGTTGAATCCATGCTGAAAAAAATTAATCAGCAAATTGATCGCTTGCAGTTACAGTTGGAAACTCTGAATGAGGAATGGAAACTCATCGAGACGGACCATACTATTTCTCCGGAGTTATCTCAGAATTTGACTCCACTTTATCACGAATGGACGTTTTTTGAGCGTTGGCGTGGTCAATTGAGTGAACGACTGCTTGAAATGACGGTTTGACTCAATGCACTCTGGACCTTTTATGAAATTGACCTACCTTTTTTCTACATGACGAAATCTAACCAGTCATTGCTCAAGATCGGTGATCGTACTTTCCACTCCAGGCTG
>JBDQII010000102.1:0-12690 GCA_040264395.1 Verrucomicrobiota bacterium | reverse complement strand
CTTGAGAAACTCTTCCGCACGGCTCGTGAAGCGCCCGCTGTCGCGCCTCCGGAGAACTTTGCCGATCAAGTCATGTCGCTGACCGCGCCGGCTTCGGCTAACAATGTGATCACGATTGATTTCCTCCTCCTGAAACTGGCTTGGGCTGCGACCTTTGTCGTTGCGGCCTTTCTAACCTCGGAGGTAATCATGTATACCAGTGGTCTCCCCAGCCTTACAGCAGGCACCGAAGAGTTGGCCAGCGCTTGGAATTCTGAATTCAATACTGTCATCACACCATGAATACAAAACAGAAAATCATTATCGCCTTTGTCATACTCTTCCTAACAGGCGTCATCACCGGTGTCACAGGAACAAGGATTACCTACCGCAATATGCTTGCCAGAGCACTCGAACGGCCATCGATTTTTTCGGAACGGCTTAATGCGAGCCTCGCCAAACTCTCCCTGCCGCCCGAACAAGACCAAAAAATCGCACAGATCCTCACAGAATTCCGGGAACAAAGACAAGGTCTTCGCGAGGAATTTCGGCCCCGCTTCTGGAAGATTCTGACAGACACCCGTCAGGGCATTCTCGCCGAATTGACTGACGAGCAGCAGATAGAATTCCACAATGCCGTGCGCGATGACCTGCCACTGCTGCAGCAGGTGTTTGAGGGTCGTCAGGCGGTTCACTGAAGAAATCTTCATTGCCCAGTAACGCTTTGTAACTCCCACGGGTATGGGAGGCATGAAGATCATCACCACAATCCTTCTCCTTCTCGCCACGGTTGCTGTTGGAGACAAGAAGCCAATACCCATTGCAACGGTGCATGTCTTCCTGAAGGAAGACTGCCCCATTGCACGTTATCATACCAAGACGCTCTCTAAACTCCAAGAGCGCTACGCGAAGGAAGGCATCGCCTTTCGTGGTTACGTCTCCTCTAGCAAAGCCACGAAGCAAAGCGTGGCCGCCTTCAAGGCCAAGTTTAAGATCCCATTTGCCATCGAACCCGATTCGAGTCTAAGCAAAGCGCATCATTTGAGAGCAAAGGTGACCCCGGAAGTCGTCGTCCTTGACCGGGAAGGCAAGACACTCTACCGAGGCCGCATCGACAACACCTACGCCGACTTCGGCAAACGCCGCCGCGTCACGACTTCGCACGATCTCCTCGAAGTTCTTGAAACCCTCGCCAAAGGCGAAGCCGTTGAGCCGAAAAGCACCGAAGCCATCGGTTGCTTCATTCCCTTCACTAAATTCTAACGAACGCACGTTTATGAAAAAAAAGATTATCACAGCACTGACATTGTCTTTCATTTGTCTGCCCCCCCTGACGGGCCAAAACACAGTTACCTATACCAAGGACATCTCGCCCATCATCTACAACAACTGCACCGTTTGTCATCGTGCTGGCGAAATCGGCCCGTTTCCGCTGACAAACTTTGAAGAAGTACGTGACGAGGCTTACACCATTCTCAGTGTCACGCGCAAGGGCTACATGCCACCTTGGATGCCTGATCGCGAATTTAGCAAATTCAAGTTTTTGGGTGAGCGCGGGTTAACTGATCAAGAGGTCGAAACCATCGACCAGTGGATCAAAGCCGGGATGCCGGAGGGCAACCCGGCATTGGAAGCACCCATTCCCACGTTCCCCAATGGTTCCGCCCTGGGCAACCCCGACCTCACCTTACGTGTCGACGAACCCTATCAGATCAAGGGGAGTAATGCAGATGAATACCGCGTCTTTGTATTGCCCACCGGGCTAGACGAAGACCGCGATCTCGTTGGCGTCGAGTTCCGCCCGGGCAACCGCACCATCTTACATCACGGGTTGCTTGCTTTTGATACCACGGGACAGGCACGCGAGAGCGATGCGAGTGATCCGCTTGTTGGTTACGAAGTCTTTGGCGGATTTGGCATACCTATCAGTCCCCAAGCTCAGCTCCCCGGCTACACACCTGGCGCGGTTCCTCTACGTTTACCAAAAGGGGTGGGCATTAAACTACCAGCCGGTGCTGACATTCTCATGCAAACCCACTATGCCCCATGGCCGGTGAGGGATTCCGATCAATCCGGCGTCAACCTGTTCTTCGCCGATGAGCCTGTGGAGCGCTATCTCAAAACACGCCAGATGATGCCCTTCGATCTCGTTGAGGAAGACACACTACAACCTCCAGAGCTCAAGCTGTCAGAACGTCTCGACGTTGTCCAAGAACTTGCCGAAGAATTCGGCCGGAAAGGTTTCGGCGGGGCCGGAAACGGCGGCAATATTGCTGGTCGGTTAGGAGAAGGCTTCGGCGGCAGGCTCGAAGGCTGGTCACTCTTCAAACTGCCTCCTGACGAAATCTCCCGCTTCCACGGTATCTGGAACGTGGAGGAAGACATTAGCCTCATCAGTATCTATCCACACTGCCATTTGCTTGGGAAAAGCTGGGAAATCTACGCCATCGATCCCGAGGGCAATCGCCAAAATTTTCTCAAAATCGATTCATGGGACTTCAATTGGCAGGGGGACTACCCCCTGCCAAGATACCTAAAAATTGACAAAGGTTCGACCATCCATGCCATCGCCACCTACGACAACACGGCTGATAATCCCATGAACCCCAGCATGCCCCCGAAGGCGAGCGGGTGGGGAGGCAAGACCACAGACGAAATGTATCTTCTGGGATTCAACTACGTCGACTACCGGGAGGGCGACGAGAACACTTCCCTGAACCATCTCGATCCTGGAGACTCCGAGCAGTTGCCTTCATTGCAGATACGCAAGAATAGCGATCAAACTCATTCTCTTATTTACGAGTCGGTTTCTAATTCGTGGAAGATCGAACGCTCAGACGATCTCTTGGAATGGTATCCGTATTCATCAACCGCTCATTCGTCCGCAAACTACGGCTATACGGTTATGCCCATTGTGCCCAATGGAAAGCAGAAGAATTACTTCCGTGTCATCACCAACCCCTAAAGTCTCAAATCTTTGATGAAAACACTGCTACTCCTACTTTTGGCCTTGATAATCACCGGCTGTGCAAGCCCGCAGAGCAAGCGCCCGTTTGCAAAGCGAAAACAAGCCATGAACGATGCCCAGAAGCGTTTCCAAGCACTGGACGTCGACGGTGATGGCGAGCTCTCCCATAAAGAGTTTACCGAATCCCAAGCCGCTCAACGCTCCGCTGATCCTGATAACTTATTCAACTCAGCCGACACGAACACTGATGGAGCGCTCACCTTCGACGAACTCCGACAAGCGTTAAATAAGCATCGATCAAAGCACAATTGATATTCTCTCCAAAAGATGACAATCAAAAATCGCCAAAGGGCATACACATTTGCAATTTGATTTTGGAAACATTTGATGATTACGAAAAAGCTTTCTCCTTTGGGAAGCTTTTCAGAAATCACCCCCATGCCAGGGGTCAGTGCAAGTTTTTCACGCGTCATAATCATGCTCACTTTTTGAATGACTAAAATTTTGTCAGGATTATTGTGATGATGCGTTGTTCATGAAACAAACTTAAAGGGCGCCGGTATCCGTATTTATTTTTCATTCAAGAAACAATCATTAAAAATCATTTGAAACTCAAGGCTGGGTTGACTCGCGTGTAGGATGGGGCAAGTTGTTTGAGATAATTATGAAATCTTTTAACAGTAAATGGATGAATTCGGTCTTGCTGCTTGTTGGCTGCGCTCTGCATTGTGCATTCATCGAAAAAGCACATGCGAGAAGTTTTAGAGTGGCAATGTTACCCAACGGTAACGCACTGGGTTGCGCAAGTTGCCACATCAGAAACTCTGGCGGTGGTCCGAGGACTCCGTTTGGAGATGATGTGCGGTCCATTGTAGGCGGGAGCAGAGCACCTTTCTGGAGTGAAGTGCTTGCTTCCATGGATTCAGACGGAGATGGTTTCTCAAATGGTCTTGAATTAGGGGACCCTGACGGCGACGGCATCGCAGAAGCTGGCGCTCAAGTAACCAACCCGGGGGTTGCGGTTAGTTTTCCTGACATATCCACGCCGGAGCCTGTTTCTACGACCTTATTCATTCAGGCAAACGGCAACGAGCTGACGCTGACATGGGAGGAAGGCGGGACTCTGGAATCATCAGGAAGTCCTCAGGGCCCATGGTTTCCCATGGACAATGCCTCCAGCCCATACCAAACAAGTGCCGACGGTCCGACGATGTTTTATCGCGTGGGTGACGGCTCAGGCGGACAGACCTTCACGGTTTTCTTAAGGGGTGATCAGGAGGTTCCTGCTGTGACAACCAAAGCGCATGGATCGGGTTCCGTCTCGCTTGATGGAAATTTCCTGACTGTCAATGTGTACTATGAAAGTTTGCAATCGGACTTCACTGCGGCTCACATCCATGGGCCTGCCCCCAAAGGCACTAACTCTGGTGTGTTGCTTGCTCTGAGCGGAACAGACCTGCACCAGCCGGAAACCTCCCGCTCCGGTATCTTCAGGGGGAGTATGGAGGTGACGGATGCAACAGCTCAAGCCATCATGTCGGGAGAGGCATATGTTAATATCCATACCACCGGCAATGGAGGGGGAGAAATCCGAGGGCAAATCACACCCTGATTATGCCCAACCCAAAGCGACAAGGCCTTCGCTAGTGATCTACACTTATTTTAGATTGATCAGGGCATGCGGTTTCCGCTTGCGTTTATCTCAATTTACTGACAGAAAACCGTCTTCAACTACAGTATGAAACTTATGAAGCATTCTATTCTCAATGTGATGATCGCAGCGGCAGGTTTAGCTGTTGCACAAGCAGCAGATTCTCCGGTCGGTTATACGGATACACCTGAAATACCAGGGCAAAAATGGCGCGTGCATGACCCCAACCGTCCTGCTCCCAAAGTCGTCACTCCAGGCACCACGTTCAGCCACTCGGCTCCAGCTCCATCCGATGCCGTCATTCTTTTCGACGGACACGATCTTTCCAAATGGAAAACAGGTAACAAGCCAGCGGGTTGGAAAGTCGAGAATGGTTACATGGAAGTGGCGCCTAAATCGGGATCGATCCAAACCAAGGATCACTTTGGAGATTTCCAGTTGCACATTGAGTTCGCCACTCCCCATGTAGTTGAAGGCAACAGTCAGGGTCGCGGCAACAGTGGTGTCATTATTTACGGCATGTATGAAGTGCAAGTCCTGGATTCATTCAACAACCCGACCTACGCGGATGGTCAAGCAGGTGCGATGTATGGTCAGCTACCCCCATTGGTAAATGCCAGCAAAGTTCCCGGAGCCTGGCAGAGCTATGACATTATTTTTGAAACCGCACGATGGGAAGATGGAAAGCTGGTCAAGAAAGCAAACGTCACCGTCATACACAATGGCGTTCTCTTGCACCACAAAAAGGAATACTCAGGCCCCAGCCTCCATCGTCAAGTTGGAACCTACAATAAACAACACCCACCTCATGGCGCTATTCACTTGCAGGACCATGACAACCCAATGCGATTCAGGAATATTTGGATTCGTAGCCTTGGGAATTATGATGAATAAGTCCCTGGGGAGATAACTTTAACCCTCAAGCAATTTATTTTGTGAAGGAACCTGATTCGTCAGGTTCCTTTTTTATTGCCACTCGCTTCTTTACCAAAAAGAACTGGTTTTCAAAAAGTAGCCAGTGGATACAAACTCTCAAGCTCAGCTTAAATACAACTCAAGTTTTGAAAACCGGCTGTTAAAATCTGAAACAATGCAGAACATCTCGGTGTAGTTGCTGTTAAATACCGCTATCATATATGAAATCCAATAAGCCATTGAAACACTTTGTAAGCATTTGTTGGATCATTTGTTGCTGCACGGACGCATGGTCACGGGAGCATCATAATCTTAAATCGCCAAAACCGGAAGATGCGCTACCAAGCAATGCCATCGTGCATGCAAAGATCAAGAATCCACTCGATCTGTTTTTTCAAGCCGAGACATTTACCAAGGACACTCTTCCAGATGCATTTATCCCTGGGCCTTTTAAGGTGTTGGCGGAACAAGAACACCCTTTGCTGAGCGTCCTTGGAATGTTCAATAACGGAGAAGCATTGGACACCGAAGAGCTGGAAGATCAGACAGGTCTGGATTTGAGAGGAGAGATCACCCTTTCCATCTATCCCGGGGATCCTTCCAAGTTTTTCATCCTCAGTCTCGGCCTGTCCGATGCGACAACTTTCATGTCACTTGCAGGTCAAGCCGAAGGCCCACTTCAAGCAGAAACAGTATCCATTGGCGGTTATGACATACTCAAAGCAGAGGTAGAAATGGGCCCTCTGAAAAATTGCTTCGGCTTGACGAGCAACGGGCGCCTTTACATTTCAGGCGAACCTTCCTTGTTATTGCTTCTGAGAGATAAAGAGGGGTATTCAAGGTTATCCGAAGACCCACACATGTCAGATGTCATGCAGAAGGCAAAAGATCTTGATATCTATGTTTCCGTGCATCCCGGCCTGGCAAAGCCTTTGCTAGGTCAAATTGGCTTGTTCAAGTATCTTCCTATCTCTCTTTTAAGTCAGCAAAAAGAGGCCCTGCTCAGGCAAATATCGGCGAATGAACGTGAGGCCATCGACGCCCAAATCCAAATGCATTTACCTGTCAGTGGCGTGGAGGAATTGCTGAATTATGCCGAGTGCGTGGTCACCGCAGCGTATCAAACTACCTTTGAAAGTATTGCTTCGGCTGCTGAATCCTTTGAAGGTTTTACTTTGGGTATTCGTGGCAAATCACTAACACCAGGACTAACGTTCATGTTACATGCGGGCTCACATGACCCGCATAAAATGACGCGTCCAATCCCTCTCAAGGAACTTGAATCAGTACTGGAAAGATTCCCTGACCAGGCAAACCAGTGGTCAGCGGAAGGACAAACTCCCAAAAAGATTCCATCCGTTTGGATCACGCAGACATTGGAAAAGTTGCGACACCTATTGGAAGCCAGAGATTTGAGAACAACATGGCTGAACCAATTACAGAAGACACACAATGATAAGGTCATTTTACAACCCATGGAGTCGCAATCTGATTGGACTCTGAAGGTAGCAGCAAAAGTGAAAGACATGCCTCACCCCAGAAACTATGATTCGCTGAGGAGATTTTTGACCGATTGGACAAAGGAACAATATCAACCCGCCTATCGACAGGTGTTCATCGCACCCAATAGTGGACCTGATCTGTTTGCTCAACACTTGATTCAACAGAAATTTGTTCTTGAAAATAGCCGCAAGCAAGCCTTTCAAAAGCTGGAAGCTTATCAACGCCAGGAATGGATCGATCAAATTTATCGAGTGAATACTCAGCAAAAAGAGGGCGATGTGAACAAATTAACCTGGGAAAATGTATGGCTTACCAAGAGCGGTTTATTTGGATTCAATCAACATGAGCTCATTCATCGCAAAGTCTATCTGGCGCGCGAAATTGACAATCATCTGGTTTACCATCAGGACAGTGGCAATCAGGAATGGCTCGAAAATTTTGAATGGCAATCTGGTTCGAGAATGCCGGGAAGTGCGAGGGCTTTGCTGAACATCGTACCTGAGGGATCCCACTCGATCTCGTTCATCAAACTGAACGATGCCTTGCCTTCTGCCATTCATGGTTTGTCCAGTATGGAGGCATTAGCGCATCGTGATATTCACGCTTATTTGGATAAAGCCCAGTCGGCGATTGAAAACATCGACCAAAGTGACGGGACAGCCATCAGAAACGCCCTTGCATCGATTCCCTTTCCACCTCTGCTGGCAGCGGTGAATCAGGATCCTACAAACGGGAAGGTCTATGGCCTCCTCCCCGGGGACATAGCATTCCCTCGCCCAAAAGTGGTTCCCCTTTTGGAAGACATCATTGAGGATTACGAGGCCATTGCAAAGGATGTTGGTGGCATCATGACTTATGTAAAACAGCACGACAACACGAGTGAATTCGGTATCCTGCATCATACTGGCGGGGTGTCTTCTTTCATAAAGAAAATTGGGAATGCGCTGGCTAAAAATTACGTCAAGAATCCTGAGGGGATGCAAACACTCATGACCAGAGTCATGACGCCCCTGGACATGAACCCAGACAAAACAAAACAAAGCCTTCTCAAGAACCCTCAATGGCAGTTCATGGAAAAGATTAAGCAAGACATGAACGGAGCCCCTGGACACAGCGGCCCTAAAACGGCAGCAGAACCAAGGAGACCGATCCCGACCAGAGCCGATGACACACCCGACCAATGCATTCCTCTGGATGCATACTACAACGCAGCCCTGGATGACAACTTCCACCTTGGAGGTCTGGAAGGCAACGACCTGGCATCCTTTCCAAAAGGAAAAGTCGATTTGGCCGGAGCCATTTTTGATGTGCGTGGTTTGATCCATTTGAATGGGCAACAGATTCAAGCTGTTTCCTCGATTGATTACCCACAGAAGGTCTCCAATATCATTATCGGCAGGCAAGCTGAACGTTTGCACTTCCTGCATGGTGCAGGATGGCCATCCGATGAAGGACAAATCGTTGCCAAATGGACCATTTACTATGACGACGGAACGGAAAATGTGATTCGCGTGCATTACGGTAAAGATGTCGCTGATTGGTGGACGGCTCCTGATGCTCCCTCACTCGGCGGATCACAGGTCGCCTGGGAAGGTGAAAACGAAGCAAGCAAGGATTCCGCCATGCAGTTGCGATTATTCAAGAAAACCTGGAACAATCCACATCCAGAAAAAGTCATCAAATCTATTGATTACACATCCAGCATGAAAGACAGTTCTCCTTTCATGCTGGCCATCACTGCTGATTAAGTATTTTTCGAGTGGTTGATAGCTACCACCAAACACAGAGGTCGCTCCTGCTCAGGGGGGACTTTTTTTTATTTCGCCCTGAAAAACTATGAGTCATGGGATGAAAGAATCGCCTCTTGCAGCAAAAGCCCATATTCCTTAGTCTGAATTTATTATTCCAGTAAATCATCAAATTTTTCAATTGAATGATATGAAGTCCATTCTTTGCCGATTCAAACCGGTCCATTGGGATCAGTCTTTGAAAACTCATATCCTATGCCTGCTTCTTTTCATTTCAGGATCACTGATTCAGGCAAATGAAAACCAAACCATTGATTTTTCCCGAGAAATCCTGCCCTTGTTATCGGATGCATGCTTTCAATGTCATGGCCCCGATCCAAAGGCTCGCAAGGGGAATTTAAGACTGGATATTGAAGAAAGTGCCAAAAAACATGCGGAAAACGAGATGACTGTAATCAGTCCGGGTGATCCGTTGAACAGTGAATTAATCCGCAGGCTTAAGACAGAGGATGAAGATGACCTGATGCCACCACATGAACTGGGACGCCCCTTGAACAAGGCTCAGATCAAACTGCTGGAACAATGGGTTACCGAGGGAGCGAAGTGGGGTAAGCATTGGTCTCTTAACCCCATTGAAAAGCCATCACCTCCGAAACCTGGAAAGCATCCCATTGATGCGTTTGTTGAAAAAGCTCTTGAGAAAGCAGGTTTAATAGCCCAGCCAAAGGCAGACCGCAGAACATTGATCCGACGGCTGGCTCTTGATTTGACCGGCCTTCCGCCTACCATGGAGGAATTGAACGAAATCCTCAGTGACACCACCCAAACCTGGTTCGAAAAGGCCATCGAGAGGTATCTTGCGTCCCCTGCTTACGGCGAGCGCATGGCGTGGAATTGGCTCGACGCGGCAAGATATGCTGACTCCAATGGTTATCAAGGAGATCGGGAGAGAACCATGTGGCCATGGCGCGACTGGGTCGTAGAATCTTTTAACAATAATCTGCCCTGGGACACCTTTACCACATGGCAGTTGGCAGGCGACCTTCTGCCAGACGCAACTCATGAGCAAAAACTGGCGACCGGTTTTTGTCGCAATCACATGATCAATGGTGAAGGAGGACGCATCCCCGAGGAAAACCGTGTGGACTATGTCATGGACATGACTGAGACCATGGGCACTGTCTGGCTGGGAGCAACCCTCACTTGTGCCCGCTGCCACGATCACAAGTATGATCCCTATACTCGAAAAGAATATTATCAGTTGTTTGATTTTTTCAATCAAACCCCTGTCACAGGCGGAGGAGGCGACCCTCAGACACCCCCAATCCTTTCAACGCCTTCACCGGCTCAATCCATGGCTATTAATCAGGCAGAGATGGTCGTTCAAGGAACTCAATCTGAATTCTATCAATTCAAAGATAAGCACATGCAGGAATTGGAGGCATGGGAAGCCGAACGACTTAGCCAAATCAATGCGCTAATCAAGACCGAGAAAGAGGCTGAAAAAGAATCATTAAAGGCACTCCAGCTGGCACTCAAAACCCCAGATGAAAAACGCACAGATAAGCAGAAGAAAACCGTGATGGATGCCTTCATTACTTCTGTTCCAGAACTTGCCAACGCCCGCGATCAATGGATCAAGGCAAAAGATCGACTAAACAAGATTCAGCGCTCTATTCCAAAAGTAATGGTCATGGAGGAAATCAGTAAACGCCGCCAAACTCCTATGCTCGAGCGCGGTCTTTACAATCAGAAAAGAGACACTGTTCTTGCAGCCGTTCCCGCTTCATTACCTCCTCTGGAAAATCTTCAAAGTCCTCCAAACAGATTGAATCTTGCGGAGTGGCTGATGCGAAGAGACCACCCTTTGACTGCACGCGTGACCGTAAACCGATTATGGCAGCAGTTCTTCGGCATGGGTTTGGTCAAAACACCGGAGGATTTTGGTGTCCAGGGTGAGTTCCCCAAACATCTGGAATTGCTGGATTGGCTATCCGCCGAATTCATGGATTCAGGTTGGGATGTGAAACAACTCATCAAGATCATCCTATCCAGCCAGACTTACCAACGCAGTTCAGTTGCAACTCTCAAGTTGATTGAAGCGGATCCAGAAAACCGTTTATATGCACGTGCTCCAAGATTCCGACTTCCATCATGGATGATTCGAGACCAAGCCCTGGCAGCAGCGGGCCTGCTGGATCCATCGCTGGGGGGGGCTCCAGTGAACGGTTACCAACCCGACGGGGTCTGGGAGGACGCAACTTTCGGAAACAAGAAATACAGTCAGGATCACGGAAAAAAGCTGTTTCGCCGCAGTTTATACACTTTCTGGAGGCGCATCATTGCACCAACCCTTTTATTTGACACTGCCTCGAGGCAAACCTGCAATGTGGACGCCAAACGCACCAACAGCCCCCTCCATGCCCTTGCCACACTCAATGACACGACGTTTGTTGAAGCTGCTCGTGGCCTTTCAATTCAAGCAATGTCTGATGAGCTGCAAGACCATCAAATCCTGGAAAGGATTTATTTACTCACTCTGGCGCGCCCCCCCTCTGATCAGGAAAGATCCATCTGGATACAAAGCGCAGACCGGGCGCGCTCCTATTTTTCAAGTGATAGTGAAGCTATCGATGCCTGGCTGAGCCACGGAGAATCCGACATACCTAAGGGTATGAATCGCTTAAAAGTAGCCACCTGGTCCACGGTCAGTCTGGGTATTTTGAACATGGATGAAACTTTGACCCGAGAGTAAAACCAACGCATGAAACCCAATCCTGACTTTCACCCAATCCTGGATCCCAGATTACGGCTCAATCGCCGACATTTCTTTGGACGCAACGCCACAGGTATCGGAACAGCTGCTCTTGCTTCTTTGTTAAATCGTGAGGGGCTTCTGGGCTCCTCTCTCAAGACAAACTCCACGGTGGGTATGCCCGGTTTGCCTGAACTTCCACACTATGCCTCCAAGGCAAAAAGAATCATATACCTCTTTCAGAATGGTGCTCCTACGCATGTGGACTTGTTCGATCATAAACCAGGCATCAAACCCATGCATGGAAAGCCGGTTCCAGAATCTTATTTCAAAGGAAAACGATTCAGCACCATGACAGGAGATCCCAGCGGAAAGCTGATGCTTTCTCCGGTGGAACCCTTTCAACAGCGCGGACAGAGCGGTGCTTGGGTCAGTGATCTTCTCCCTCACACTTCGAAAATAGCAGATGACTTGTGCTTTGTAAAAAGCATGCACACAGACGCTGTCAATCATGCACCAGCTATTTCCTTTTTTTTGAGTGGAGCAGAAATCCCTGGCCGCCCTACCTTGGGGGCCTGGATGACTTATGGCTTGGGAGTGGAGAGCGATAACTTACCAGGGTTTGTGGTCATGACCTCTGTCAGCAAAGGAACCACTTGTGGTCAGATTTTCTATGATTTTTACTGGGGATCAGGATTCCTCCCATCGCGTTACCAAGGGGTAAAGTTTCGCGGTGGCGGCAGCCCCGTTCTCTATGTGGAAAATCCCGAGGGAATGAATGCCATGTTGAAGCGAGGTTTACTTGATGATATTGGGAAAGTGAACCGCCTCAAGCATGAGCAAGCCCACGACCCTGAGATTGAGACTCGGATTGCTCAATATGAAATGGCCTACAGAATGCAAACGGGCGTACCTGAGCTCACTGACCTGAGTAAAGAACCGGAACATGTGCTGGATCTCTATGGACCTCAAGTCAAAGAGCAAGGAACCTTTGCCTACAACTGCCTGATGGCCCGTCGGCTGATTGAGCGAGGCACTCGATATGTTCAGGTCATGCACGCAGGCTGGGATCAGCATAACAGTATCACAACTGAACTTTACACTCAGTGCAAAGATACCGATCAGCCCAGCGCAGGTTTGATCATGGACCTCAAACAACGAGGATTATTGG
>JBDQII010000101.1:0-12726 GCA_040264395.1 Verrucomicrobiota bacterium | reverse complement strand
CATCTACTTTCCATCCACGCGATTCGCCCCAACGTTGATACATACGCATGAGCATGTCTGCCCAATCGCAGGATTCTGTCCCACCTGCACCTGCATTAATGCTTAAAATGCAATTATTTGCATCATGAGGACCTGTCAATAAGGTACTTAATTCCAGGGCATCGTATTCTTTTCGAAAAGCTGAAATATCTTCGGTGAGATCCGCTTCGATTGTTTCTTGAACAGATTCTGGTTCTTCAACCCCCAGCTCAAGCATGACTTCGATGTCCTGCAATCGGGTCTCACCCTTTTTCAGTGGCTCCAGCTTCCGCCGAATTGATGCGGATTCATCCGTAAGTTTTTGCGCAACATCCCTGTCATTCCAAAAATCTTCGCGACTCATCTGAGCTTCCAGCTCGATGAGTCGTTTGTCTAGCTTACCCTCGTCAAAGAAACCTCCGTAGATGCGAAAGTTTCTCTCTTAAAGCGACTAACTCTTCTTTGACCTGCTCAAACATATAGGATCACTTTATGCAAAGAGGGGTTTATTGACGAGTGAAAAGACAAAAAATGGATTTTTCTGAAAAAAAATGTCCCATTAAGGCCACTTGCTTCGTTTAGTTGGTTAGAGAGACCGCTAGTTAGTCGGTTCATCCCGACAAAACTCTCGATTTTGTCTTGGAGGCTGCCCCATCAACATAAAGTTTTTGTGCGGCTGACGATGGACAATCTTAAATAGACACAGCGCGATGGCGGATTTCTTGGTTGCTTCGCTGTCGCGTTTTGTGTCTGTTGACTCGCTCGCTAGTGTTCACAAACGGTGAAATACGTTGCCAAGGAGGGCTTTGATGACTCAGATCAGCGTAACCATCAATATGGATATTTGCCGAAGTCTTCCACCGCTGATTCAAATCCATCGCGAAAGTGTATTTAAGAAAGTTATGGCGAGCATAAGCAAGAAGGAGATCACGGATCTCTACTAATGCTTTCTGAGGTTCCCAGATAAAATAATCCTTGTTTGAGGATGCCGAAAGCTATTGGAGACCAATCTTGATGAAGCCTTATTGCTAGGGCAAGCGTGACTCAAGTCGCGAAGGTGCCACTTTCACTTCATTGAGATAATGAACCTTCAAGTTTTCAAAGGCCGTAACAAGTTCGGGCCTCGATTCACCTAGATCAAATCTTTCCGAAGGGTCAGCTTGAAGGTTGTAAATCAAAGGTCGGTCGTGGGTCTCGATTGGATCTCGTCCATAGGCCGATTTGGTCATGAAATGGGCTTTGAAAGCTCCCATCCGCAATGCAAATATTCGCGTGCCACGGTAGTAGGCAAAATGATGCCGGGGAGACTGACTGTGTTCAAACAAGACAGGAGACATGTCATAGCCATCGATTTCAAGGCCTGGCAAGAGATTCCCTCCAGCAAGGCTCAAAAAAGTGGGAAATAAGTCAATGGTGGCAGCAAGCTCGCTACTCACAGAACCTGGCTGAATTTGACCAGGCCACCAGGCAATCGCAGGCTCCCGCATGCCACCTTCCCATGTACTGCCTTTGCCTTCGCGCAAGAGACCTGCAGTTCCACCCGCAGGGCCTTGAGTTAACCAAGGTCCATTATCACTTGTAAAAAATACCAACGTGTTCTTATCCAATCCATTCTCAGTCAATGCGCTTAAAATTTGTCCGACACTCCAATCAATTTCTTCGATCACATCTCCGTATAAACCCCGAAGGCTATGACCTGCAAATTGTTTGGAACGAAAGAGTGGTACGTGCGGCATGGAGTGAGCCAGGTAGAGAAAAAAAGGATTCTCACGATTGGATTCAATGAATTTAGTGGCCTGACGCGTGTAGCGTCGGGTGACGGTTGTTTGATCTACAGGCTGTTCCACCACTTTTTGGTTTCTTAGTAAAGGGACGTTCCACCAATTGATGTGCGGTTCCAAACTCTTGGCAGCACCTCTCGGGGCAGTGGAAACCCGGTCCATATCGTTGGAATATGGAATGCCATAATAAGAATCAAATCCATGTTCCGTCGGTAAATACTGCTGCCGATGCCCCAAATGCCATTTACCAACCGCGGCCGTAGCATAACCCTCTGACTTTAAAGCTTCAGCTATGGTCCACTCAGATTCAGGTAAACCACCCGAAGAGTTGGGAAACAAAACACGGCGACGGTCGCTGCACATACCGCTCCGAACCGGATACCGCCCGGTTAGCAAGGCAGCCCGACTTGGGGTGCAAACGGAGGCAGCAGAGTAAAAATCCGTCAAACGCATTCCATCCTCAGCCATCTTGTCGAGATTAGGCGTCCGGATACTTGGGTGCCCATATGATCCCAGATCACCGTATCCGAGATCATCACAAAAGATCAGGACAAAATTCGGTTGATCGCGAGCTGAGAGAGATGATTGATCAATGAGAATGGAAAATGCTCCAAGGAGAAGGCTGACCCACATGCAGTATAAACTACTCGAGCACACTAAGGATGATCCATGCCTAATTGGGTAATTGACAAGTGAATTCATGGGGGAGGATTTTGTCCCAAATATGCACTAAATCGAGCTTATTTTAAGTCTTATCCGATCATTTAGCTCAAAGCCCTGACCGCAAGGAAAAAAACAGCATGGCCGCTTTGGATTAACACTTTAAACTTTGATTTCCATATGGATAGCTCGCCGAATCTGCCAATAGCCACCTCTAAAGGAAAAACTACTGAGGCTGTGAAAATGCCCCTTAGCAAAGAGGCTTGAGAAGACGGCTAAAGCAACTTCGAATACCAATGCAAAAATTATTGACGTATAGCAGGCAAAACCCTCTGGACAGGAAAAATATCCCCTCATCAAAACACCTCCTGATGATATAAGAAGGATATCAAAGTCATGGGAACAGTTAACTTTCCTGCACCATTTCATGACATCATCTCCGACGCGATGAGCATCCATAGAGCAAACTCGTCAATGAATAAGGACTTTCGGAAGTGCGAAAAATTCGCAATTAATCATTGCTAGAAAGGATATTTTTGTTAATTTTCCCGCTCTTTTCGCTTATCAAAAGATATGCGAAGTAAGGAAATACGATGATAACGGTCGGAAAATCCAAGGCGCGAGTGCGTCTGGGTGACCACAATCACATCGAATCAAATCCCGTGTTCCGCGGGACGGTGCGGGCTCAGAAATTGACCCAAGAACCGGAAACCAATGGAAAAATAAAAAAGTGAGTCAATTAGGCGTTAAAGAATTATTGGAAGCTGGTGTCCATTTTGGTCATCAAACCCGTCGTTGGAATCCTCAGATGAAGCCTTATATTTTTGAGGCGCGCAACGGTATCCACGTTATCAATCTCAACCAAACCACAACTCTCTTGCAGGAAGCCACCGACTTTCTATCCAAGATTGTGGCCAAGGGAGGTAAGGTGCTTTTTGTAGGAACCAAGAAGCAGGCTCAGGCCGCGACCAAGGAAGCAGCCACCGCTTGTGGTCAACCTTATGTTACTGAACGCTGGTTGGGCGGCATGATGACCAATCTCAAAACCATCAAAAAGTCTCTCAAACGTCTTCAGGAAATCGAGAAGATGGAGGAAGATGGCACCCTAAACGATTACGGCAAAAAAGAGCAATCCATGCTTCGCCGTGAGGCATCCCGCATGCATCGCAATCTGGATGGTATCCGTCACTTGGACAAATACCCTGATGCCATTTTCATCATTGACCTCAAACGTGAACACAACGCGGTGGCAGAAGCGCGTAAATTGAATATTCCAATCGTTGCCATTGTGGACACAAACTGCGACCCGACCTTGTCTACACACCCAATCCCGGGGAATGACGATTCTATTCGCTCAATTCGTGTGATCCTCACAGCGATCCAAGAAAAGCTTCAGCTCACCCGAAGCGAACGACAGGCCAGCACTGCTGAATCTGCCGAAAAAGATGCAGCTACGGAAACAGCAGAGGTAGAAACTCCAGCTGCCGCACCTGTAACACCTCCTTCATCAGAAACTCCTGCGGCTGAAGTAGAAGCTCCAGTGGCTCCAGTGGCCCCAGAGGCTCCAGTGGCTACCTCTGCTCCCGTTGAGCCGGAAGCTCCCGAGGCTTCCAAGGACGAAACTGGCGCACCAACCGCATAATCATTCTTACCCATTCCCTGGCTATCAGGTCAGGAAATGGCATCAACATAACGATCTGGAATAGAAACTGAATATTTATGGCAGAAATAACCGCAGCTCTCGTTGGCCAATTACGCCGCATGACCAACGCGGGACTTATGGATTGTAAAAAGGCACTGACCGCTACTAATGGCGATTTGGATGCCGCTGTGGATGAACTCCGCAAGAAAGGTGTGGCCACCGCAGCTAAAAAAGCTGGACGAGCCGCCAATGAAGGTGTCATCGCTCACTACATTCGACCTGATGGTAAACTGGGTCTTTTGGTTGAGGTCAATTGCGAGACTGATTTCGTGGCAAAAAACGATTCTTTCCGCGAGTTTTGCAGTGGTGTTGCAAAAACACTTGTTGAGGAACCACAGGCAGACTTCGAAGCGATTCGAACCGGTCAAGTTACCAAAGTGGGAGAGAATATCCAAATCGGCCGTCACTCCACACTCGAAGTTGAAGGTAGCGGGATGGTTGCCGCTTATATTCACACCGGCGCCAAAGTGGGTGTTTTGGTGGAAGTAGGAGCAGGCAAAGATGAAACAACCAGTCAGGATGCGTTCAAGAGTTTGGTCAGAGATATCACGCTCCAAATTGCAGCGGCCAACCCCACCTGTGTCAGCCGCGAAAGTGTCGATCCCGATTTGATCGCCAAAGAAAAAGAAATCGCAGCCGAACAGTTCAAGGACAAGCCTGCTCAAGCAGTTGAGCAAATCCTGAAAGGAAAAATGGAAAAGTTTTTCCAGAATATCTGTCTGGTTGACCAGGGTTTCGTGAAACAGAATGGGGACATTTCAATCAAGGAACACGTGGCATCGGCGAGTAAAGAACTCGGAGACGAGATTTCTATCCGACGATTCCTTCGTTTCCAGGTTGGTGAAACTGATGAGTAGCCTGAGCATTCCCACCACTTAGGGATTCTATTTTGAAACACACCGGATGCTTGTTATCAAGCATCCGGTTTTTTCTTCCTGTCAGGAAAAGGCGCTGCTGGTTGGAATCTAGAGCAGCACACTCGATGCTTCGTTTGCAGGTAATAATCCAGCTGAGAAATGAATAACCGAATCATTATCATGGTTAAAACAACTTGAAATGAGCCTCATTGTCTAGCAAGTTGCAAAATTAAGATTTGTAGGCTTTAGTCGCGAAGAAAGATGACCCAGAACAACTTAAATGCTTTCATGCCAAGTCAATTGAATTATCTAAATTATCAACCGCATCCACCTACAAACCACTTGAAAGAAGACAGAGGGAGTCATTGGTCATTGAGGCAATCTGTGCATTGCCTGATGTTGGCGATTCTATGCATATCGGGCATTTCTTGCGAAAAGCTGGGCTTCGGGGATAAAGACAAAACAAAGAACGATCCTTCCGAAAAACCGACCATTCCTGTCGAAGTTGCAATTTTGGGTTTGGGGCCAATCGAAAGCGTTCTCAAAGCATCCAGCAATCTGGAAGCTGAAAGCGAAGTAAATGTGCTGGCGAGAACCTCCAACCGAGTCAAGGGTCTGCTTGTTGAGGAAGGCAGTCAGGTCAAAGCAGGTGATTTGCTGTTGCAACTTGATGACGATATTCAAACCATTCAGGTTTCAAAGGCAAAGAACCAAGTTCTTGAATCACGCGAGGAATATGAGCGACAGAAATCCCTGCATGCGCAGAACCTCATCAGTGATCAAGTTTTCAGTCAGTCCAAGTTTCAGCTTCAGCAGCTTGAACTAAACCTTCAAGACGCTGAGAGGGAGCTTGGCTACACTCAAATTCATGCTCCCATCCATGGGAAAATCACGCAACGGATGGTGAAGGTAGGTGATCAGGTCAGTGCTGGTCAGGACCTTTTCACCATCATCGATTTTGACTCTATCGTGGCACGTTTGTATGTCACCGAAAAAGCCCTCAGCAAAATTAGAACAAAACAACCGGTAAGAGTTGAATCCACTGCATTCCCTGACGAGATTTTCAACGGCCACATCCTGAGGATCGCACCTGTCGTAGAATCCAGATCAGGAATGATTAAAGTAACGGTGGGTTTTCAGGATGTCGGACCACTGCTGCCGGGTATGTATGTCGATGGTTCCATCATCACTTCATCCAAACCTGATGCACTGCTGCTCCCCAAAAAAGCCATTCTTTATGACGGAGAACAAAGGTTTGTTTTTCGGGTTAATGAAAGCGAGGAAGTAGAAAGAGTTCTTCTTTTGGCAGGCTTGGAAGATGCAGAAAATGTCGAACCTGCCTCTTTTTTGAAGAAAGGAGATCAAATTGTCATTGCAGGCCAAACTGGCCTCAAGGACGGAAGCAAAGTCAAACTAACCGAGGGTGAAGGCAACTCATCAAATAAGAGCTTAACTGAATCTCCGCCTGAACCATCTGATTCAGAGTCACCGAGGGATTAAGTCAATTCTCCATGCCCAAGCCTGACTCAAACTCAATCAAGCATTTCACAACAGACCGTCCTGTCGCGGTTTTGATGGTATTCATTGCTGCCGTTGTATTTGGCTTCTTCTCATTCAAGCGACTTCCCGTCACGCTGATGCCAGAACTCAACTACCCTACCTTAACCGTCAGGACAGAGTATTCAGGAGCGGCACCTGAGGAAGTAGAAAACGAAGTAAGCCGCCCTGTCGAAGAAGCTCTGGGTGTCGTCAACGGCCTGAACGAAATCAGTAGCGTCAGCCGTGCAGGGGTGAGTGACGTTTCCTTGGAATTCGTCTGGGGCACCGACATGTCACAGGCTGCTCAGGATACGCTTGAAAAATTGGATCAAGTTTTTCTGCCTCAAGAAGTGGAAAAACCCCTCATTTTGCATTTCGATCCTTCGTTAGATCCGATCATGGAACTCAGCTTCTCAGGCGAAGGAATTCGATACGAGGGAGAAATTGGTCTGAGACGTCTCAGACGCTTAGCTGAGATCCAGATCCGCAGGGAACTGGAGCCAATCACAGGGGTAGCTGCTGTCCGAGTTCGTGGAGGGTTGGAAGAGGAAATTCATGTCATGCTGGACCAAGAAGCCCTGAAGCGAACAGGCCTCTCCATCCGAGAGGTGATTGCCAGATTATCACAGGAAAACATCAATGTAGCCGGAGGAATGGTTCAAGAGGGGCGCACTGAATATATGGTGCGCACTCTGAATGAATTTGTAAATCAAGGTCAGATTGAGGACACAATCGTCAGAAGAGATGAAGCGGGTGAGGTCCGGATCCGAGACCTGGGAACAGTCATGAGGTCGAATAAAGATCGTGAGATACAGACGCGAACAAACGGAAAGGAAAGCGTTCAGATCGATATTTACAAGGAAGCCGATGCTAATATTGTCGCTGTTTCAGCAGCTGTTAGCAGTGCCGTCGGAAAGATTGGTAAAAGAGAAGTGTCGCCATTCATGAAAATGATGGGGCAGATGAATCCGGCCATGGGATCTAGGTTTAAAGACCGCATGGCAGCTCGTTTATTTAAGGAAGAAGGAGCTCGGCTTGAGATTGTAGCAGATCGATCTGTTTTTATTGAAAACAGTATTCAGGAAGTGAGACAAACTGCTATCATCGGCGGTTTATTGGCCGTCATCGTCCTGTTCCTGTTCCTCAAGGATATCAAGAGCACTCTCATCGTGGCTCTCAGCATTCCTATGAGTATCCTGATTACATTTGCTCCACTGAACTTATCAGAAGTTACCCTCAATATCATGTCTCTTGGTGGGTTGGCACTGGGTGTCGGCATGCTGGTGGATTCCTCTATTGTTGTATTGGAGTCAATCTACCGCTGCATCCAGGAAGGAGACAGTCTCAAGAAGGCAGCCATTCGAGGTGCAAGAGAAGTTCGTGGCGCAGTCGTCGCCAGCACCCTTACTTCAATCGCAGTCTTCCTACCCATGGTTTTCGTGGAGGGCATTGCTGGTCAGATTTTCGGGGATCTGGGAATGGCTGTTGTTATTTCATTGCTCGCTTCTCTGATGGTCGCCATTTACTTCATCCCCATGCTTGCGAGTCGATCCGTTCCCGAGATCGAAGTAAAAGAGCTTTCAACTATTAATTGGAAAACGTGGATTGCATGGCAATCATTGAAAAATGATCTTGCATGGATGAGATCTTCATGGAGATGGATCATGATTCCATATGCACTGATCAAATGCGTATTGGGATTGACAATTGAGATACTTGGTAAATGTATCTCAGGCACGGTGAGCAGTTTTAGTTCGTTTGCAATCAAACGATTCATTCCAGTTCTTGGAAAGTTCGGCAGTTTGCTTGTGAAGTGGCCTTTGATATGGACTCAAGCAGGAATTCAATGGCTTGTTAGAAAATACCCCAGGTGGCTGGAACATGCCTTGGATCGGCCATTAACCGTCATTGGAATGATGTGCGGTGCGTTAATGCTGACGATTTCCATCGGCTTGACTCTGGAGACGGAATTACTTCCTGAGGTGCACCAAAGTGAAATCACATTTGAAATGAACCTTCCAGTGGGAACGCCACTGGAGGAAACGGTTCGCATTCTTTCGGACGTGGAGGCAGCATTAATAAGGGAGCAAAGTGAAATAAAATCAGTACTCACAACTTTCGGATACGACATCACCAATATCAAACGATCCGATGAAGGGGAGCACTCAGCCAGATTCAAGCTCCTCATTCGTCCCGAAGGCAGCCCCATCGAAAGTGAGGAAAGAGTCATGGAGAGCGTTCGCGCATTGCTGGAAAACGTGCCTGACTTGAAATACCGCGTGACGCGCCCTGTTTTGTTCAGTACCCGCAAACCAGTCAGTGTTGAAATCCACGGTGATGATCTTGCTCAGTTGAAAACAATTTCAGGAGAAGCAGAGGAAATCCTGAGTGATCTATCGGCATTGGCTGATGTGGAAACCACCTTGCGCAGCGGAGCCCCTGAAGTTCAGATCACCTATGATCGTGCGAGACTGGCTCGATATGGCCTGAATATAAGTCAGGTCGCTGAGTTAGTCCGCGATCTCATCAAAGGAAACGAAGCGACGCGCTTCAACATGAAAGACCGACGCATTCCAATCATTACACGGTTGGGTGAGGGAGACCGTGAAGATATTGAAGATATTGGGGACCTCACGGTCAACCCAGGTGAAACTCAGTCAATCCCATTGCGAGCTGTGGCGGATTATCAGATTGGAGAAGGTCCAAGCGAAATTCGCCGAATCGACGGCAAGCGAGTCGCGCTGATTCAAGCTAACCTCGGTAGCTCATCTCTGGGAGCAGCTGTCAATACAATCAAAGAGACTTTGAGCAAGAGGATCAATTGGACAACAGACATGAACTTTTTCATCACGGGTCAAAGCGAAGAGTGGCAAAGGAGTCAGACCAGTCTCTTACTGGCGATGGGGCTTAGCATTTTCCTGGTTTATGTCATCATGGCTTCGCAATTCGAATCGCTCATCCAGCCCTTCATCATCATGTTTGCTGTTCCTCTGGCTTTTGTGGGCTCTGTGTTGGGCTTGTTGGTCACAAAAACCAGTGTGTCAATCGTGGTTTTTCTCGGTTTGATCATGTTGGTCGGTATTGTGGTCAACAACGCCATTGTCCTGGTGGATTACACCAACCTTCTACGTACGCGAGGTATCGCTCCAAGAGAAGCGGTCCTGACAGCTTGTTCCATACGACTCCGACCTATCTTGATGACGACGGCTACAACGGTGTTGGGGTTATTCCCCATGGCAATCGGGCTGGGTGATGGAGCCGAGATTCGTACCCCTATGGCCATAGCCGTTATCTTCGGACTGATCTCTTCCACCATCCTGACCTTGATCGTCGTACCCACTATTTATCATCTTCTCGATCGCAAAGTGCCAAAGGCCTCATGAAACCCCGAAAACAAGATCCTGAGCTTATGAAATCGGATACCGAAAATTCAAAAGCCATGTCAAACCGCCTAGCAAGGTTTTCCTTGGATCGTAAGGTCACGGTGTTTGTTTTATTGCTGTCGATCATTGTCGTGGGAGTCATTTCCGCGCTTGGACTCCCCATGGAACTATTCCCCAGGGGATATGAAACAAAATTCCTCAGCGTTTATGTTCCGTGGTCAGATGCTCCAGCCGCAGAAACATTGGAAAAGATCACCAAGCCAATGGAAGAAGAGTTATCCACAGTCAAGCATCTGGAAAGCATCAATTCCAGATCAGGCCAAAGTGGTGCGAATGCCTTTTTGAAATTCAAATCCAAGACGGATATCGCTGTTGCATACCGTGAAGTCCGTGATCGCATGGAGCGTGCCCGCGCAAGGTTTCCTGAGGATGTGGAGAGATATTTCATTAAAAAACATGATCCATCCGGCATCCCGGTTGCCATTCTGGGAGTTGCCGTGGACCCCAGCATGGCGGATTACTACTCTCTGATTGAAAAGAAAATCATATTGCCTCTTTCTCGCATCGATGGAGTAGCCAATGTCGAACTCAATGGCTTGCTGGAAAAGGAAGTCATTATTGAAATCGACAAGCAGAAGTCGGACGCATACGGCTTGAATATCTACCAACTCGCCCAGGAATTGGGAGGGGACAACTTTACCATGGCTGGTGGGCATGTTTTTGAATCAGATAAGAAGTTTTTGGTTCGATCGATAGCCAATTACCGAAATCTGGAGGATTTCAGAAATCGCCCCATCAATGACCGCCTGAAGTTGAAAGACATTGCCAAAATCAAGTACGAGGCACCTGAAAAAGACTTCAGTGTGCGGGTTAATGCAAAACCAGCAGCTGCAATTGTCGTGTTCAAGGAAGGTGAAGCCAATGCGGTTGAAGTTGGGGAAAAGCTGGACGCGTTACTGGAAGAAATGCGAGCCAATCCACTTTTTGAAACGATGGACATGGAGCTGTTTTTCAATCAGGGTAGGATGGTTAGTTCTTCCATTTTCAGCATGATCGAAGGAGGAGAAATTGGTGGCCTGCTGGCAGGCATTGTCTTGTTCTTTTTCCTGAGAAGGTTTCGACTGACCATGATCGTGTGTCTCTCTATCCCTCTCAGTCTTTTGATGGCACTCATCGTCATGTATTTTGCGGGAGAAACCTTGAACATGCTAAGCATTCTAGGCCTTGTGATCTGCGTAGGGCTTTTAGTGGACAATTCTGTTGTTGTCGCGGAGAACATATATCGACTCATGCAGGATGGACTCTCATCTCGTCAGGCATGCATTCAAGGCGCTCAAGAAATTGCACTGGCCATTACCATGGCGACATTGACCACTGTCATCGTTTTTCTTCCTGTCTCATTGGTCGAAGGAGAGGCTCAGTTCTTTCTCATGCGCTTGTCCCTTCCTATTTCAGTGGCGCTCGGAGCCTCACTGGTTGTTGCCTTAGTGTTCATACCGCTCAGTGTCTTTTTAACCCTGAAGTCACGCAAAAGCACACCGAACCAATACCGCGTTATCCAGATGCATCGGTTTTTTGATCGAAGTTTGGAAAAAGCCTACCAAATTTCGATGGAAAAATGGCACCAGACTTACCACGCCTGTCTTTCCTTTTTTTTGAGAAGAAGGATGGACCTTGTAATTTTACTGGCTTTGGTCATGGGACTCTCCTATGGGGTTATTTTTCGAGAAATCGAATTTGCACCGAATCAGGAAGAAGACAGAGCTTCTTTCCAAATTGGCGTCGAAATGTCAAGAGAAGCCATTTTCGAAGATACTGCAGCATATTTTCAAGAGGCGGAAAAAGTCATGAAAACCAAAAAGGAAGAGCTGAACCTGAGTGGATTCATGATGATGCACTTTGATCGCGGTGGGAATATTGAAGGGTGGTTGGACACGGAGAAGAATAATAAATTAACCGCAACTGAAATGGCCAAGTCAGTCATTGAAGACTTGCCAAAAAAAGCGGGTGTTAAATTGCGCACCGGCAGGGAAAGCCAGAATGAAGAAGCCAAGGGGCAAACGGTACATGTACTGCACTTGGAGGGTGATGATGCCGGTGTATTAGAGAAGATAGCTCTTGATCTCGAACCCGTGCTGGAAGGACTGCCGGGCGTGATAGGTATCCGCAGTGGAGAAGAACGATCTGCCAATGAATTGGCCTTAGTCTTAAATCGGAATCGGACTGAATCATCGAACGTCAATCCAGAATTTGTTGCTGGCGTGGTTGGCTATGCCTTGCGGGGACAAACATTGCCTCGCTTTAATTATGAGGGAAGGGAAATACCCGTTCGCATCCGATTTGAAGAGGGTGATCGCGAGCGCCTTGCCGATCTGTCAAATTTTCAGGTCCCTACCCGAGATGGGGCTTCAGTCCCGCTTTCAGCGGTGACCGACGTCAAAATGCTGGAATCAGCCAACGGAATCAGCCGCCGCAATAAGCGCATCAGCAGGAGCATCACCATTGATCTCGTACCTGAACTGGCAAAAGAAACACGCGGGGCAATCGGAAGTCTGACAAAGCAGATGGATTTACCCGAAGGCGTCTCATTTGGTATCAGCCAAAATGATATGTCTACCAATGAAACTATTAAGAATCTAAAGTTCGCAGCGATAGTTTCTGTCTTGTTTATTTACTTACTAATGGGATTTCTGTTCGAAAGCTTTGTATTGCCTCTCTCAATTATCCTTACCATTCCTCTTGCAGGGATAGGCGTGGTGTGGAGCCATTGGCTGACAGGCAAGGAT
>JBDQII010000100.1:0-12803 GCA_040264395.1 Verrucomicrobiota bacterium | reverse complement strand
GTGTCCTTTTGGCCACCATGATTATATGGGCCTGGCGAATGGCTTTGACTGGAGGACGCCCCTTTGATTGGAGGGCCTTCGTATAAGTATTTGCGATTATTCAGCCCGCTCGATGACTTGAAAGAAATTTTTGAATTTCTTATCTAATTTCACTACCCATTCTGATCGATAAGACTGGCTGCGCACGGTTCCAATGGAATCTGGGCTGTTACCATTTAGTTGCAAAGAAATTACTTCGTAGAGGCGATCGGGCCGGCTTTGCCAGGAAAGCCGGATGTGTTCTTTGTCAAGGAAATCAAGATTCATTTCAAGATTAAGATCAGAGATCAAAGGAGAAGTACCCAGAAGCTGCTCGCGTGCATTTTGAGCACCATCATCATCAGGATCTTCCTTCGCCGTTGATGCAAGATTCCCAAACTGAGTCATTTCCCACTCATCATCCAGCCCATCGGAATCACTATCGATAATTTCAGTGCCCAGAATATTCAGATTCAAAGAACGAATAGCTCCAATCTGGTTTTCATCCTGGTCAGTGATGCTCACTTTCCAGACACCTGCAGAGGGTTCAAAGAAATGTCTTGTTGTGCGGTAAGCCCAATGGATAGGCCCTTGCGAATCGTCAAAGTTGAGTCGCTGCAATACGCTTCTAGTTCCACTTGGAGATTGAATCACGATACGCAACTGGCCGCGACTGGGATGATCTGCGTCCACCACCAGTTCGACATGCTCACAAATCAAAGTTTCGCTGACGTTAAAAGAATAATCAGCAGAATTCATTTCCAGTTGCATGCGGACCGTTGGGTCCGATTCAACCAATACGGAAAGCGGCTCCCCTTGCTCCCGAGCAATGAAATAAGCGGGTAACGGTGTATATTCTGTTCCAGCCATGCGTATCAATTCATCCTCATTTTGATTATTATAAATCACAGCAAAGGAGGCTCCAGCGTTGGAAGCATTGATGATCTTTTCGTTAAATGTGGTGGTGCCACGGCGAATAATGGCGCCCTTGCCTGTAAGATCGTCGGTAATCGGATCAATCCCCCGCCCTTGAAAACTCATGGGGAGAAACCCTGTTGGTTCATCTGGTTGAATTCCCATGGTGGTGGAAGCAGGGATATCCTTTAAATCATCCGGTACTGTCTTTCCCTGGACCTTCAATCGAAGTCCATGATCAGGAATAACCTTGCTCAGTTTACTTTCGCGAGAAACGATGCTGAGCTCGTCGCGAGGTATCCAGTTTTGAGCCAACCTTAAAGCTTCTCCTGCGTCGGGAATCCCAAAGCCAACGTGGTGACTGTGCTTGAAACCTGCACCATTGGGAGCCATGTCTGGATCATCGAGAAAAACATGCCGTGCCGAGGCCAGAACAATCTGCTGCACATCTCGAACGGAAAATTCAGGGTTAACCGACAATACAAGTCCAGACAATCCTGAAACCAGTGGAGCAGCCGCGCTGGTTCCGATGAAACCAACCTCGTTGGAAATATAATCACCATCACCAATCGAATCCGTGTCCATGTTAAATCCACCATCACCCATTACATCCGTTGTAAACAATCCGTCACGTACTTCCCCTCCGGGAGCAGCTACCAGAATGGAGGCCCCCCAATTCGAGTAGGAAGTTGCCCTGCCATCTCGACGCGTTGCAGCAACGGCAATTACCTGATGCATGGAGGTGTAACCATCGTCATTGACATCTCCTAGCCCCGGATGAAAATCTCCCGAGGTACGGTCATTGCCACCTGCGCGCACCATGACAATTCCCCTACCAGAGCGCCCCTTGTGAAAAGCGTTGGATAAGCTTAGTCGTTCAAGAAATGAAGGCCCCGATTGCTCCGGATAAGCATTGCCCCAACTATGGTTTTGAACAGCGATTTTTTCGTTGGAAGTTTCATACATCTCTGAGAGCTGAAGTGAATCCGCAATATTACCCCCAAACCCAAAAATCACCCAACTGGAGAGTGACGCCAGCGGGGCAACGCCTGCTATACCCTCGTTATTTCCAGAGGACGCAGCTATCAAGCCGCTTACAGCCGTACCGTGAAAGAAAGTTTTTGAAACCGGATTTCCATCTTGAGCGCCTGTAATGAAATTTCTATTGAAGTCGCTGTTGAGTGCCAGTGCCAGATCAGGATGATCTTGATCCACACCTGTATCGACAACCGCAATGTGCACACCCTGACCTCGAGATATGGGCCAGGCTGATCGAATATTGATATCCCCTCCTTCACTCAAAAAATTTATCGTATTCCTCTGTTCGAGATACCATTGATTGGAGAAGAAGGGATCATTGGGCCGTGGGGCGAAACGGTTTTTGAGTTTCATTGGTTTTTGTTCAACGGGATAGCAAGCCAGCACTTCCGGCATGTTTGCCCATGCACCGGCGATAGTCATGGCTTCGTAGGGTGAACTGGCTGCGAGGACATGCACGCCCGGAAAATGCAGGGATTGCAGCAGCTCAAGTCCCCATGGCTTGATGAATTCATCAACCGAGACAGCCTCAGTAAGATGAACAATCAGTCGATGATCTATGATGGATCCATGAAGATCTGAAGGAGTTTTTCGCAACTCAAGGGTGCGGCTTGGTGATTTGAGAGCAGGGCCAAGCAAATCGGTTGTTTGCTCAACCCAATAGGTCCTGGCCTCGGGTGTTTTCAATTCGAATTTCATCAAGGCTTGCGCCTGAACATCAGCGTCCCAACTCAAAAGCCAGACACCACCCAAAACACCCCAAGCCATCAGGCGGAATCTCGCGTGTGCCAACATTATCCATTTTTCCATAATCGTTAAAGAATCCATCTTGTTACTGAACAAAAATGAGCAGATTTCATGCAAACTTGAGCGGAATAACAACCTGTCTCATTCAAGAAGTTGGCTGCGGAGGTAACGTAAAGCGACTTTTGGATGCACACCGCAACGATAAAACAGTAGATTTCATACTGGATATAAAGATTGAATTGACGTGATCACAGGATGGGTGCTTTTCCTATTTTCCAAAGAGTATTGTCACTTCGAATGTAAAGACCTCCATTCGCAATGGATGGAGTACCAAGTATCTCTTGGCCAAGATCAAGTTGACTGACGACGGCACCTTCGCCTTGTGCCACATCCACAACTTGAAGCAAACCTTTTTCGTTAACCCAGTATTGAACCGTTCCAAACCCAACTGCAGATGCGCTGAATGGCCCTTTGAGCCTCAATTGCCATTCCCGTCGCCCACCCTCAAGACTGCCTCGAGTAAGCACGCCGGCTCGGTTAACAACAAATACAGCATTGTCCATAACCATTGGACTGGCAGTCGCAGGACTCAAAGCGCGCGAGCGCCAAACCATTGGAATCTCCGCCAGATCAGAAGATAAATCAAGTGCGCTGATCCCATGCGAGGGTGTCAGTAACATCGAACCAACCAAAACGCTCGAAGGAATGGTAGCCGCACCGCCAAGATATTCCGAGAGAAGGGCACCTGTGTGAACATCCACCAAATGAACTCCTTTGCCAGATTGAAGAGCAACAGCAGGCTTGATGGCATGCGTGCAAGGAATGGGTGATGTCCAATTGGCTCCTTTGGGCCTGGCAATAGACCACTTGTTCGAACCATCGGCCATATCAATTCCCAATGCCAAGGACTGGCTATCGTTTTCGATTTGCGTTACCAATACACCATCCAGGATCAAGGGACTGCTGGCCATTCCCAGACTGTTTGAAGCATTGGGATAATCAACGGTCAATCCTCTAAGCCACTGCAGGTTACCTTTCAAGTCCAGACAGACAACATCATTGGAGGAAAAGACGGCAACTAGGTGATCCCCATCACTGGCTGGGGTAGGCGCTGCAACACAGGTTTTTTCGTGACACATGGTTCGCCCAGTTGCCCAAAAAGTACGGCGCCATTCTTCCAATCCGGTTTGAGCGTTGAAGCACAGGACTACTAGCCTGTCCTGCTCATTGCCTTCAGCGGCACTGATGAACACTTGATTACCAACGATAATGGGACTGGACAAACCGCGACCTGGCAGTGAAGTACGCCACAAAATGTGACCTTCATTCAAGCGAGCTGGTATACCTTGATCCGATGCAAGCCCCGTGGCGGACGGTCCCCGAAACTGTTTCCAATCATTGGCCGACAATACGAACGGACAAATCAACAGCAGAGTGAGTATTTTTGCAAGAGTCATGGAAGAACCCTACCTGCTGAGACATCACTGGCAACAAAGAAGGAAGTAGCAGATTACCGATGGCACCTTTCATCATGATCAGTAGTCGTGATGAGCATCACAACTACTGATCATGATTCTGAGGCATATTGAATAAGGGATAACTCAGGCTCAGCTTCATTGTGAGTAAGTTACTAAAAAAATATTCATTGCTCGCAGAGGTAGGGAATCGTCAGGGGACCTTGCGGCAATACAGCAACACGAGCCTCCTTGCCCAGCTCAGCTAGTCGATTGGTGACTGTTTGCTGTATATCATCGCAAGACTGCAGATGAGCAGCAGCGAGCGTGGGATCGTCCAGAGAACTGTACACCCTAACCTCTGCACGTGCTTGGATCAGAGCCTGAATTTGAGCCTGCCATTGCTCTGGACGCACAAATCCGGGTGTGCTGAGCATGGTCAAAATTTCAGCAGGACTGCTGGCACTTCGAAGCAATTTGTCCAGCGGACTTTGAAAAGGCACACCTTCTCGACACTCACATGCAAGGATTAGTAATCCGCCATCTTTGAGGATACGTGCGCCCGCACTCATACCTTTGACTCCCTGATACAGATTCAAATCCAGCGGGTAACCACTGTTTGTGGTCACAACGATATCAAACAGCCCATCGACAGCTTGCATGGCGGTTGCTTTGACCTGCGCGCATCCCGCACGGTGCGCTTCGATTAAATCACCCGCAAAAACACCTGTAATATCGCGATCATGGTTGAGTGTCACATTCAAAAGGAAACTTGGCCCGGCTCTGAGCGCTATGTCACGTAACTCTTCCCAAAGCGGGTTGCCATCAGTGTTACCAAAGGTCGCTCTTTGATCTCCTATATGAGTTACACCATGGTTACTCATCACGGTCTCAAGCCCAGCAACACCAGGCATTATTCCCTTGGGGCCGCCACTGAATCCTGCAAAGAAATGCGGTTCGATGAATCCGGTTACGATCCGAAGATCGGCTTCAACCGCATGTTTGTTGAGTAATGCAGGCACTCCTGAACTTGTTTGCCCTAGTTGCATCAACTGAGATGGATCCTCGCAGTTATGATTGATGACTCGATACCCGTCAACCACCTCTGGTGTGAGCATTTTAATCAACTCATCTCTGGTATTCGGCCGATGCGTTCCCAATTGGTTCAGCAGTGTAATGTTCTCTCTAGGATGATCGCCCAGATATTCCAACAACCACGGAATGATGCGTTCATTTGGCGTGGCGCGGGTAAGGTCCGTGAAAAGGATGCAAACCTTGTCTTCTGGACGTAGATTCTCTGCAAGTGCGGGTCTGCCTATTGGATGATTCAGGGCATTCAATACCGAAGCTTTTTCATCGGCGATCCCTTCTGAAAATCGAGGCTCAATCACCGTCGTGCGATCTTCAGGCAATTCCAGCGAAAGCTTTCCCTCTCCATAAGCTAAGTCAATATTCATAAATTCTTGAGTATTTAAACTCAAAAGCCCCCTAAAATCCAGCATAGAGAAATCAAATACCCTCATTGTTCAGGACTGAATACTGGGTGAGCCGTGTTGTATTTTTAAATTCCTGCACAACCATTTAATGAGAAGGAATCGAGTTGTTTTTAAGGCGCTGTTGAAGCCAGAAACAGCAACAACTTCTAAACAAAAAATTAGACATATTGCGACTTCTGACCTTTTGTTTCGTTTTTGTCTACTTTTTTTCTGGACATTTCTTCACCTTTGGTAAATATTGAGAGTGTTAAGAGGGTTTAAACTTAAAGTTGTAGAAGTCAGGCACGAGCACCTAAAAAAATTGAAACAAAAAAGGACCGACTGAGGTCATCTTAAATGGCAGTTCTCTGAAAACTAAAGAAAGTAAGGATTCTATGAAATTAGCAACGAGCAAAAAAGCATCAAAAACCAAAAGCAGTCGATCATCGAATGCAAATCCTCAACAGGTGCTGAAGAGGGGTAGGGGCAAAAGCTCCAGAACCAAGGACTCGGGCGCGCAGCATGAGTGGCAAAGTGCAGAAAAACCGGCTGCTGAGTTGAAGGTGTCTGTCCAGAGAGAAGCTACACTTGAGCCAAAAACAGCGGATATCCAGCCTTTGCGGTCTTCGTTCGCCCTGTATCTAAGGGAAATAGCAGAAGAAAACTTACTTACAGTGAAAGAGGAAGCAGACCTGGCTGCTCTCATCAAGCAAGGTGATGATCAAGCTCGCGAAAGGATGATTCGCGCTAATCTCAGGCTGGTCGTCAAGATAGCAAGGGATTACGAAGGCTTTGGTCTACCACTACTAGACCTTATCAACGAAGGTAATATAGGCCTCATGAAGGCTGTTGATAAATTTGATCCCACAAAGGGTGCCAAATTCTCGACCTATGGTTCGTGGTGGATCAAACAAGCTATCAAGAGGAGTTTGAGCAATCAGTCCAAAACTATAAGGCTACCCATACATTTGGTAGAAAAAATAGCCAAGTTGCGGAATGTATCCATGCGTCTTCAAGAGGCTTTGGGGAGAGAACCATCCGACGAAGAAATAGCAGCAGAACTTGGAATTGCTCCTAGCCGTGTTGCTCTCATGAGGCGCGCTTCCGCACGCCCAGTCTCTCTGGATGATACAGTGGGTGATGAAGATAGCACTCGTCTTGAAGAAAGGGTAGCAGACGAAAATGCGGATCATCCATATGAAGAGCTTGAACTTCAAACATCACTAGGTCTGCTCACGCAGCTGCTGTCGAAATTAAACTCAAGGGAATCAAAAATCCTGCGCTACCGTTTTGGTTTGGATGGCGAGAAAGAACGAACACTTGAAGAAGTTGGACAGGAATTTGGAGTAACTCGAGAGAGAATCAGGCAGTTGCAAAATATTGCATTGAACCGTTTGAAGCGCATGATGGACAAGCAGAATGCTCCTGTGATCTTTCCTGTCAGCCAGACTGAAGAAGAAAGAGAAAAAGTCTCTGCTTGAGGGAGTGTCATTTATTCTTGATTAAATAATTAAATCGACGATCAGATGAAATGTTCTGTTCGCCGATTTTTTTTATTTTGGATTTTCCGCAGACCATACAGTTGAACTGGGGATTATCGAGCTTCCACTTGACGTAGGCCATCAGTAACTTTAATGTATGAGCTACATTTGAACGTAGATCGGAGCAGTACCATCTTAGGTTGCTGCTTTTTTCATATGAAGCTGTGAAGAAAGGCCGATCTTTCAAGAGACTTTAACCAGGAGTCCGACGTGGATTTAAAGGATATCAAAGCAATAGTCGATTTAATGAAGAAGAATTCCATTTCGGAATTCGAAATGGAGAAGGAAGAGTTTAAAATCAAGTTGAAACGTGGCCTAGGCAACACTGGATCTAACTCAGAGGAAGGGCCATACTTGATTTCACCTTCGGTTTCCCATGTGCTACCACCAACACAGCCGTCACCGCAAGCAGCAACTCCAAAGGTTCAGACCGAAAATATCGAACCAAAAACTTCCAATGATCTGGATATCTGCTCGCCAATGATCGGAACATTTTATGATTCACCCTCGCCTGACTCCCCTGCTTACGTAGAGGTTGGAACCAGAGTCAATGCGGACACCGTTGTATGCATAGTGGAGGCCATGAAGGTTATGAACGAAATCAAAGCTGAAAAGAGTGGGGTGATCACTGAGCTTTTGGTGGAAAACGCAAGGCCGGTTGAGTTCGGGCAAGCACTGTTCAAAGTTAAACCCAACTGATTGAACCCCTCCCTCAATAGCACAAAAGATTTTTACTTTCGGGTAACTATCGAATGTAAAGCGGTAATTCCATTAAGAACCACCTATGTTTGAAAAGATTCTGGTCGCTAATCGTGGAGAGATAGCTGTTCGTATTATCCGTGCATGCAAGGAGCTGAACATAAAGTCTGTCGCGGTGTATTCCGAGGCTGATCACAATTCCATGCATGTGCAAATGGCTGACGAGGCCATTTGTATTGGACGAAGCCCCAGTCATGAGAGCTACCTCCGAATTGATCGTATCATCAGTGCCGCTGAAATAGCGGATGTTGACGCCATCCATCCAGGATACGGCTTTTTATCTGAGAACGCCCACTTTGCAGAAGTCTGCGAAAGCTGCAACATTCGCTTCATCGGCCCCTCTCCTCAGGCCATGAACGCCTTGGAAGACAAGGCAGTGAGTCGAAATTTGGCAAAAAAAGCCGGTGTCCAACCACCACCTGGCTCAGACGGCCTAGTTGACAACGAACAGGAAGCTCTGGAAATTGTCAAAAAAATCGGTTATCCCGTGCTCATCAAGGCCGTTGCTGGTGGTGGAGGAAAAGGCATGCGTGTGGTTCATAATGATATATCACTCCTCAAGGGATATCGCACAGCAAGAGCAGAAGCAGAAAAAGCATTTGGCAACTCAGGGGTCTACATAGAAAAATTCATCGAAAACCCTCGCCATATCGAGTACCAGATTCTTGGTGATGGCAGAGGAAAAATCATTCATCTCGGCGAACGTGATTGCTCAATTCAACGTCGTAATCAGAAACTGATCGAGGAAACACCTTCTCCTTTCCTTGATCTGAGGCAATTCCGCGATCTTCGGAAAAAGATGAGTCGCGCGGCTGTAAAAATTGGAGAAGCAGCCAAATACACCAATGCTGGCACGGTTGAGTTCGTGGTCGATGAAAAGGGCAAATTTTATTTTTTGGAGGTCAATAAGCGTATCCAGGTAGAACATCCAGTGACGGAGGAAGTTACTGGTATAGATCTCGTCCAGCAACAAATCCTGATTGCCATGGGTGAGCCGTTGCGCATTTCACAGGGTGACGTTAAGCTAACAGGACATGCGGTTGAATGCAGGATCAATGCAGAGGACCCATTTGATGATTTTCGTCCATCTCCAGGTCGAATAGACATGTTTTATGCCCCTGGAGGAAGAGGAATCAGATTAGACTCTCACGTTTATGCAGGTTATACCATCCCTCCTCATTACGACTCCATGATCGGAAAACTGATCGCATACGGCAAGGACCGCCGTGACGCGATGAATAAGATGAGTCGAGCACTATCTGAATGCATGATTTCAGGCATCAAGACGACAGTCCCATTTCAGCAAGCCATTTTACAGGACCCTGATTTTCGCCGCGGTGTTTACACAACCAACTTCATAGCTCAACTCCTTGGTGGTGGCGGTCGAGAATTGATTGAGGTCAAGGCCTAGTTAAGGGTAAGTACGATTGCAATTAATGAAGTCAAAATGAGTTCACTTCGATGAGAAGTTTGGAAGATTGTCGTCTTTACGGCTTCATTGATGAAGCTTACAGGCATGGCCGTAGTTATGAAACTTTGGCAAAATCTCTTTGCAATGGTGGAGTGGATATCATCCAGCTCCGAATGAAAGAGGCAAGCCCAGAAAGCATCCTGAAAGCCGCATCAATAATCCACCCCATCACCTCTGCTGCAGGGGTACGTTTGGTGATTAATGATGAACTTGATGTCGCCTCTCGAATTCCAGATGCCTTCTTGCATCAGGGGCAGGAAGATTTTTTTGACGCAGGGCACAAGAACGTTCGTGATCTACAAGCTTGTACGGATGGTTCCAATCTTAGGTTGGGATTGAGCACCCATGCACCAGAACAGGCAAGGAAAGCAATCAGTGCAGGAGCGGATTATATTGCCATTGGTCCAGTCTTTGCCACACCAACAAAACCAACAGCAAACCCCGTCACTTTGGAGTATGTGAGGTGGGCATCAAAGAATGTCTCTGTTCCTTGGTTTTGCATTGGTGGCATCAACCTGAATAATCTGGATGAGGTGCTTCAGGCGGGTGCTCAAAGAATCTGCGTGGTTTCTGCCATTTTGAATGCAGCAAACATTGAGAAAGAGTGTGCAAAATATCAAAGCAGACTTGAAACTTACCTCTCTTGACTCCAATCACATTGCATAGAATTATTTCTGAATAAATGCTGGATTATATTTTCCGCGTTCAGCAAATCCTCCAAGGTGAGGGCGCATGCTTGAGTATCTGGGATAACTGTCAAACACCTGCCCCCCGTCGATGATGCGTGGGTCGCTCTGGCGTTTTAGCTCACGCTCCAGAAGGTGCGCCAGATGTTTACGATGTTGTTCATAGGCTGGACTTGAAGCCAGGTTACGCATGCAGCCAGGATCTACCAGAATATCGAATAACTCTTCCATCGGTCGTTTTCCAACGGCAGCTTGAAAATACTTTTGAAAGCCTGGTTTGCTACTATTGTTTACTAGCAATGACTTACTGGGACAGCCATCGATATCATGATATTCATCTCCAGCAGGCCATAAATCAGCATTGAAATTTCTGATATACAAGTATCGGTGAGTCCTTATGGCACGGGAGGGATAACCTAAATTATCCGGCCTGGCATGGGTATGCCTTTCTCTACCGGAAAGAATCCAGCGACGATACTCATCTGTGATTCCGGATCCTTGCCCTTTCAATAGCCCCAAGAGACTTTTGCCTGTCATTTCTTTCCAGGGTTTCATTCCGGCAGCTTCAAGAAAGGTTGGAGCCAAATCAATGAAACTCACTAGATCGTCGATGGATCTCCCTCCTTTCACCTCATTTCCCCATCGAACGGCCATGGGCGCATGAATACCAAACTCGTAAAGGTTAGCTTTAGCTCGGGGGAATGGCATTCCATTGTCTGCCGTGACGATAATGAGAGTATTGTCAAGTTCCCCCAGACTCTCCAAAAGCCGAATCATGCGCCCTAAATGAGAGTCAAACCATTCAATCTCAACCGCATAATCGAGCAAATCATTGCGTACTACAGGATGATCAGGCAAAAAAGTGGGCACTTCCGCATCACTGAGGCGTTTACCTGATTTTACGCCAGCACCTTCCTTATAAACTCGATGTGGTTCATGGGCTCCAAACCAAAAAAAGAAAGGTTTGGTGGATGTTTGCTGATCCTTTAGAAAAGTCTCAAAATTTTTGGCGTAATCATTTCCAGAAATACCTGCAGGGGAATCCATTTTGTGTTGATTGTATACTTTACCAACGGGGTTCTGCGACCAGCCTGTGATCGCAGAATTGCCTGGCCCCCAGGCTTTGCCCGTATAACCAACTTCGTACCCCCCCTTCTGCTCCAATGCACGTGTGAAGACTTTCAAATCAGCGGGAAAATTAGAGGCATGTGTTCCCGCTTCACGATTTTGCCATATGTTTCTGCCAGTCAGAATACTGGCCCTCGACGGAGAGCACCCGGGTGCCGCGCAAAATGCCTGCTGAAACAACACTCCCTCATTCGCAATACGATCAAAAGCCGGTGTTTTAACAAATCTCGAACCATAAACAGAGGCATGAGGAAATGATTGATCATCCGAAATGGCAAAAAGAATATTAGGGCGATTGCTGCCTGCCACTGAGTCCAATAAGGAGAGAGCTCCAAGAAGAAGAGTTATGAACAGATAATAATTAAGTATAAAGGAAGGCATCTCGACATGATACGATTCTAATCCCCTTTAATCAATGGATTAGAGGTATTGATTGAGTAGTATTGTTTGCGCACTGTTTAGTCGACAACAACAGTCACGCCCGGGCTTAGATGGGCAAAAACGCCACTTGAACTATGTATCCATCGTGCCACTCTCACCATGAACCGTTGCCGCCTCGGCATATCTTCAGGTAGAATCCATTGGGTCGTTCCTGTTGAGAGCTTATCTAACAGCATGTATCTGTCTCGATCCTGGTCCAATCGATAAACATAAACTCCCTCAATTTCTGTCAATTCGGGTAGAATCCATCTCAAACGCCTTTCCGATTCCGACAAGCTCACTTTTAAACCACTCACCGGGGAAGTGAAATAATTACCTAAAGTTGGGTCCCCTAGAATAGCTAATGCTCTTGTCGCGCTATTGGGCCTCTGGTTGGCTGACTGCAAATAACCAAACCCCAGACATTCCCCTCGCCCTAGACTCTGCAGATGCCAGGGACCTACTAAACCACTCATGGCTGCCAAGCCGGTATCGAGTGAAGCCAGACAAGCGCGCAAGAATGCATCTGAGACATTCCAATCCCCGTGCCATGAAGAGTAGAGCATCATGAAAGCAGAACGTGGGTTTTTATTGGGTTGATTGAAATCCCGAGTTCGACGAAGACCACTTGCAAAAGAGGCACTCCCACTGCGGCCAGCCATGAATGCCCACAGACTACGACCTGCATCCTGAAAACCGTCACCTGTCCTTATTTCCCCGGGGACAAGCGCAAACCATCTGGAAGCGTTTTCGATAGCAGATTGGTTGAAGGGTCGGCTCATATTGTCTGGCAAGTGAGATTTGATAAGTGTTTCTGGCTCGAAATGAAGCGAGCCAAACCTGAATGCATGGTTTTTATTGAGATATTGACGAATCAACTCAACCTCCATTTTAGATTTTCTTACCGATCGATTGTGCAAAACTCCATTACCCAAACTGGGCAGATTGGCAAAATCAATGCGGCCTATTGCTATCTCGAGCCGAGTCGGTAATTGATTTTCATCAAATTTGCCATCACCCGGAATGTTCGAAGCGGGAGGATGCGTTCTGTTGATGTGGTCCACCGCACTATCATGCCAAATTCCATCTATATCACCATAATAGGCATCACAGGACCAGGCGCCGCGATGATCATCCCCTCGAAGCGTGTG
>JBDQII010000099.1:0-12842 GCA_040264395.1 Verrucomicrobiota bacterium | reverse complement strand
TTCTATCCAATGAAAAACCTCCATCCGTTCTTGGCTCCTATGAACAGTCCGGGGCAACGATAACTTTTACCCCGAGGTTTCCTTTTTCAAATCGAGTCACTTATCGCGCAGAATTTCAACTCCCGAAATCTGATACGGAGTCTGATAATCCGTATCAGAGAAAGATCCATTCAACATGGATTCCCAGACAGCTAAAAAAAGCCCCGAACACTGAGATCACGCAAATTTACCCAACCGCAGATTACCTTCCTGAAAATTTACTCAAATTCTATCTCACTTTTTCGAATCCCATGAGCGGGGGGTATGTCTATGATCATATCCATCTTTATAACGAGTTGGATCAGGAAGTAGAGCTTCCCTTTCTTGAACTGGAAGAGGAATTGTGGGACGACGCGATGATGAGATTGACTCTTTTCATTGATCCGGGACGCATCAAGCGCGGCGTTAAACCCCTGGAGGAAATAGGACCTTCATTAGTCAATGGAGAACGATTTCGACTGGTCATCGATGAAGATTGGAAAGATGCATCCGGAATACCACTTAAGCGCGCAATGACAAAAAGTTTTCATGTGACAGAGCCAGACAGAGAGGCAATTGATCCAATCAAATGGAAAATCATTGCACCAAAATCAGACACCCGCGATGCATTGGTGATCAAGTTTGGAGAATCACTGGACTTTGCACTTGCTCAACGACTGATAGAGATTGTCTCATCCGAAGGCGATTGGATTAATGGGGCAAAACGGCTGGAGGCAAACGAAACTGAATTGCATTTCAAACCTGATAGCCATTGGAAGAAAGGCGACTACAACGTTTTCGTACAAATGATACTTGAGGATTTAGCTGGCAACAATATCGGTAAGTCCTTTGAAGTCGATGTTTTTGATGATGTTCAGCGACGAATCCATTCAAAATCAACGAATCGCAATTTTAGCGTTCGGTAGTCGTAGCCTATTCAAAATCCATTGAATCCGAATGAGCTTCAATGCTGGCATATGCATTGTGATTGTGAATGCTTTCAAAATTTTCAGCCTCCACACGATACCATGTCACTTGGGGCATCGCCTTAAGGCGCATCACGACATTGCGCACCAGGTCTTCGACAAAAACAGGGTTTTCGTAGGCAGCTTCAGTAACAGCTTTTTCATCGGGCCTTTTGAGCAGAGCATACAGCTCACTACTGGCCGATGATTCCACCTGTTCAATGAGATCCTCGATCCAGACAATGTCGTTGAATCGAACTGCCACGGTTACCTCACCACGCTGATTGTGCGCACCGTATTGACTGATGGCCTTGGAACACGGGCATAGAGTTGTGACCGGAACCACTACTTTTAAGACGAAATCCAAATCATCCCCGTCAGCTGACGCATCAAACGAAACCGTGTAATCCATCAGGCTTTTCTTTCGAGTGACGGGTGCAGATTTCTCAAGAAAATAAGGGAATTCCATTTCCAGGTGAGCATTCTTGGCATGCAATTTGGACTGCATTTCCTGCAATATCTGGGGTATGATCTCCACATGGACGAGATTTCCATGTGAACTGAGCACCTCCACAAATCGACTCATGTGAGTGCCCTTGAATTCATGTGGCAGGTCAACGTACATACCCACTGAGGCGATGGTGTCCTGGTGATGGCGGGCTCGATCGCGCACCTGAACAGGGAATCGCAATCCTCGAACCCCTACCTTATCGATAGGTATGCACCGCTCGTCTTTTTGGTTCTGTGTATCAACGAGGGCTCCTGATTTACGTATCTCTTGATTTGCCTCGATTTTTTTGGTGTCTGAAGTCTCCACTGCGTTAGTTGTCAATTGCTGTATACACAAGCATACTTGGTCATTGGCTGATTGCAATATTGCTTGTTACATATAATGCTTGGAAATGGAAATAAGTATGAGCAGAAGCAGCATAAACATGCACGATTCAAGGTTAAGTGACGTGTTGGACTTTCACTTTAGCCTGTGCGGGTTTGGAGATGGCCGGTCTGTCTTTTATCAAATGCAGTGGTTTCCAATGCCAACCTTACTACTGTTGAATAAGCAAAGGGTATCAAATCCGATTTTGATGCACTTTGCATCGAATACCACGGATCAAACAAACAGAAATCGGACCTCCGAATCGATCGACTAGCTGTCTTGATGAAGGGGCAGTTCAAACATCTCTTCGGGTAACCCGTTGAAGAGTTATTTGTTAGACTTAATTTAATCCGGAAACCCCAATGAGCGCATGACTTCCTATAGAATCCTGCCCATCTAAAGAGATTGAGGGATTTGAGGATGTTTATACCTCGAATGCACAATCCGCATATGATGGTGTGTGGGATCGGCTGATCGGCTCCCCACAATTAGGTAAGCGCTGGGCGCAGCATTAGCTCAAAGTCATGGGATGAAGCGAATCGAAACGTAAGTTTGCCTGGCTCCAGCGGGATTACGTCGTCAGGGGGTATTCAAAGAGACCATCCCTCAAACTCGTTTTATTCAGGAACGGATAACAGGAGACCCCTTCAGTCCAGGTGATTCTACGAATTTGGAAGCATACCTGAACTGCAAGAAAGAGCGACCTTGCGTGAAGACATCCATGAAAGTTTCACCCGTTTTTTCATCGGATACGACGTAAGAGAAGGTTACAGCTATAGGCTGAGTGATGTGCTTGGTTTCAAATCGACGGTCGAAGCAATCACCATCTGTGATTTCAATGCTACCATGCTGCATTTAATGAGTCTCCATCATGAGCGCCTCACTTTACAACACAATGGGCTACGATTAACCAGTTCCCATGCAGGAGTCATCAAGCAAGTCATGGCATAAGATACAAATGATAAGACTCTCTTCGGCTGGATTAAAAACGACAACAAGTCATGCAATCACCCGCAAAAACGATTGTCTTCCGGAGAGTATTGAATTCACCTACAATCGACTGGCGGCCGCTCTTCGTGAAGCAGAAATACGTTTCACAACCTCGTCAGCAACCACACCTGCCAGAATAACGGCTCCAATCACTGCGTATTCAATGTGCGTGGGTATCCAGTCCACCAAGGTGATCATGTTACGCAGCACCTGCATCAGGGCAGTACCGATCACTACACCAATGATGGTCCCCTGTCCCCCTCGCAAACTGCACCCCCCAAGGACAGCCGCAGCGATGGCATACAGTTCATAAAAATTCCCAAGGACTACCGGCTGCGCAGAATTTCCATCAAGAATAAAAAGAACACCTCCCAAACCAGCCATGGCAGCACAAATGATATAGGCAAGAATGATCATACGGTCGGTGTTGATCCCGCTGTAGCGCGCAGCCTGCTCGTTGCGCCCAAGCGCAAGAAGGTATCTGCCGTAGATGGTGCGATTCAGAAAAATAGAGGCGAGAATGGCAACCATCAACAAGAGGAAAAAAGGAACAGGAATCCCGAAGGTGTCAATAGGAACCCCAGGAACAGCAACCTTGCCAACCCCTATCCAGCGAAGTTCACTGAAAAATTTACCAAAACCCTGCGTTTGATCTCCGGTGAATCCGCGTGTGATCCCTCGATACATCAGAAGACCACAAAGCGTAACCACGAACGGTTGAAGTTTCAATTTGGTGATCAACACCCCATGAACAAGTCCAATCAGAAGACTCAAGGTGACTACAATTAAAATGGCCAGTGGAAGTGGTACTGTCATTTTAAGCAGCAGCCAAGGAAGGCCGCACCCAATCAAGCAGATAATGGAGCCAATAGAGAGATCTATCCCACTGGTGATGATAACGAATGCGACGCCGATACTAATGATACCAAAAAGGGATGTGCGCAGGATCAAGCGTTCCATGTTGTAAGGCGTCAAGAAACTCGGACTCATTATCGCGGTTAATATGAAAACCACCGTGAAAACCCCTAAAATTCCATAGATCTTTTTCATCGAGCTAATACCGTTCAGTTGTTCGAAATCGGCTTGGTTTGGGTGCCGGTAGCAAGTTGCATCACCGACTCTTCTGTCAATTCATCTCGCATTAATGTTCCCGTCAGTTTTCCCTCATGCATGACGATCGCTCTATCTGACATACCGATAATTTCCTCCATTTCACTGGACACAAATAAAATAGCAACACCTTCTTCAGCCAGCTTTTCCATCAGCTTGTAAATATCCTGTTTGGCTCCCACATCGATGCCTCGAGTAGGTTCATCCAGAAAAAGCACTCTTGGTTTCATGGCCAGCCATTTGCCCAGAACCACCTTTTGTTGATTGCCGCCAGACAGATATTGGACTTCCTGAAGGTCAGAAGGCGTTTTGATTTTCATCTCAGCGACCATTTCCCTGCTGATGTCCTGTTCACGTCTGTGATTCAGAAAGCCTTTGTTCTGATCCCTGCCAAGACTGGCCAGGCTCATGTTTTCCCTGACTGCCATTTCGAGCACGAGGCCCTGTTGCTTGCGATCTTCAGGCACCAAGGCCAAACCATTTTGAATAGCCTGAATGGGCGAACGAATGACCACCGAATGGCCTTGAACTTCGATCGATCCATGAAGCGCAGGCATCACACCAAACAAGGTCTGCAGCATCTCAGTGCGCCCGGCACCAACTAAACCCGCCACTCCCACAATCTCGCCTGATTTAATCTCGAAACTCAGTGCGTGTTTTGGATTCTGAACCGTGCGCACCTTGTCAACTTTGAGGGCCACGGCCCCGTGAGACCTCGGCTCAAGCGCGTAATATTTGGAAATATCGCGCCCCACCATCAGTCTGACCATGTTATCGTGGGTCGCTTCTTGACGGAACAATTCACCTGCATTGTCTCCATCTCGGAGAACGGTGACCCGGTCCGCCAGCTCCCGCACTTCACTCAAACGATGAGAAATGTAGACGATAGCCACATTTTTCGAGGCAAGATCTTTGATGACTTTGAAAAGTTGCTCGGTTTCGTGCTGGCTCAAGCTGGATGTAGGTTCATCCATGATCAACACCCGCGCATCCACTGACAAAGCCTTTGCAATCTCGATCATCTGTTGATGTCCAATGGTCAAATCACTGACAATCTGATCGGGGCTGACCTTTAAACCAACTCGATCAAGAAAAATCGAGGACTCCCTGCGCATCCGCGCTTTGTCGAGAAGTCCTGCTTTGCGAGGTTCGCGCCCTAGAAAAATGTTGGCAGCGACATCAAGATTGTCGGCAAGGTTTAATTCTTGATGAATCAGAGCGATTCCTTTGTCAAAAGCATCCTCTACTCCCTTGAATCGAACCGTCAATCCATCCACCAGAACCTCACCTTCATCGTGATCCTGAACCCCTGCCAGGATTTTCATGAGCGTGCTTTTACCTGCACCGTTTTCACCGATGACAGCCAGTACTTCTCCTGCATTAAGGTGAAGGTCCACTCCCTTGAGCGCTTTCACTCCTGGGAAGCTCTTGGTGACGCCACATACCCGCAGCAAGTCGGATGGCTCCGCGCTTTGCTTGGGGTTTCTAAGCCCCTGCTGCTGGTCCGAATCACTCACCAGCTTCAGTTTCGCCCGTCTTTATTTTCAAGTCATCCCAAAAGGCAACCACATTGTCTTTGACAATGGTTCGAGCGGGAATGTCGATAAATTTATTTTCAGGAATCAGTGAGGTGTCTTTCTTGTTCAGTGCCACAAGTATTTCAATGGATTTGTAGCCATATTCATAAGGATTCTGAACAATCGTGCCACTGACAGTGCCATCGATGATTCCCTGAAGGGTATCGTTATCTTCGTCGAAGGCAACTATCTTGACCTTATTAAGCTTATTAGCCTGAGAAAGCGCCTCCATGATGGCTGGTGGGTTGTAGGCAAAGAGTCCAACCATGCATCCAATATCAGGATGGCGGGAAAGGGTATCTTCCGCATTTGCTTTGGCGCGAGCAGGATCCCCTTGGTCGGTCAGGGTACCAAGGATTTCATATCCATTTCCGGTCACTCCCTTGTCGATGGGATCAAATCTTGAAGGATCCGAATCGCGTCCAACCAGTTCATCAATCACACCCTGACGACGACGACGGCCATTGTCCTGATCCACACTACCCACAAATATCATTACCTTGCCGCCACCAGGCAATGCTTCTCTGACAAGCTTCCCACACTGGCGACCAGCGGTGTAGTTATCGACACCAATATAAACCAATCTCTCCGAATCTGGTGCATCTGCATCCACAGTGACTAAGATTGTTTTTTTGGCAATCTTGTCCAGAATATCCGTTTGGTTCGCCGGATCACTGACACTCACTGCGATCCCGTCGACACCGCGAGCCAATAAGTTCTCGAGCACGCTTTTCTGACCGGCTGCATTGCCCGTTGGCATGTGATAGGAGGTTTCCACACCAAAGTCGTTACCGGCTTTTTCAACGCCTTTTTTGGCAATGACCCAGAAGGATGCTGGCATATTGGTCACGAAGGCGAAGCGGGGCTTACCACTTTTGCCTTGTTCTCGTGGCCCACACGCAGTGATACCGCCCAAGACAACAGCAAGGGCGGCGCTTAATATGATAAGTTTTCTCATGATCTTTTTTCGTTACCTAAAATTAAGGTCAAACACGCATTTCAGGATAATCCTCGCCACCCAGGGTAGGCGCTCCTGCCCTGAATGATTCGTGAAAGTGATGAAGCTTTGATGTCAAATAATTGACTAAAGGTCAAGCTAAGGTGGTGTGAGAGGCATCATTCAAAAACCCACATGATCGGGATTGGGATCGCTTTCGGCTTGCAAGCCGATGGTTCTCAGTCTGGCGCTGCGCGTCAATGCAAAGTCAACCCCCCGTTGACATGCAAGTTTTGCCCAGTCACAAAACTTGAGGATTCGCTGGCCAAAAACGTGACGGCTCCAGCCAAATCCTGAGGCACCCCCCAGCGTCCGACCGGTACGGTGGGAAGATAGGCGTCTTTCCATTCCTGTGGCTCCTTCTCGTGGCGTTCAACGGGAATCCAACCCGGCGAAATCATATTGACCGTGATCCCAAAAGGTGCGAGCTCACGAGCCATACTGCGAGACCAACCATTTTGCCCTCCCTTGGCCGCTACATAAGCGCTGAAGTTGGGGACCCCCAAGTGCAGCACCTCTGAACCAATGTTTATGATGCGCCCCCAATGCTTCTTTTTCATTCCAGGTAGTATTGCCCGGCTGATGAGAAATGGGCTTTTGATGAAGAAATCGAGCATGGATTGATAGAAATCCCATGAATATTCCTCAATAGGATGATGCGGTTGATCACATGTTGCGTTCAAGACGGCAATATCAACTGGACCTAACTCTTGATTGATGGTCTCAACCATGGCGTTGACTTGAGCTTCGTCGGTCACGTCTCCTTTTACCAGCAATCCCTCGCATCCCGCTTCTTTAAATGCTTCCAGAGTGGCTTGAGCCTTGGTTTCATCATGGTGATAATTAATGGCAATGCGGGCTCCAGCTTCGCCCAGAGCAAGGGCCATTGAGCGTCCTAGCCCCTTGGTGCTACCTGTGACCCATGCCACCTTTCCTTCTAACGAAAATCGATCATTGTGATTCATAATTGGAATAACGGCATATTGGCAAAGTCAGTTGATAAGTGCAATCTCCGGAAATTAAAAATGGACTTTGATCATCATACGACAACAAGCTCTTAAACACGGCCTTCGCGGCCCATAAATCCCCGTCATCTCGCTTCTGTAAGTCCTTTGAGATGCGTTATTTTTTGCGATTGACTTCCCATAAGCAAGAATCACAAATTAAAAACATTGGATTTCGCTTTGTGTCATACCTCGGACTTGCTTACATTCCTGCCAGATGATTCGTTCACTGCTCATTTTGTTTGTACCGCTCAAGGCTTGGGAGAAGATAGCCGACCAGTCATGGAATGTATTACTGGTCTTCTTGTCAGTTGGGCCCCTGATGGTCGCAAGTTGTGCTTTTGAAGGGTGGTCAATGATTCAGTTTGGAGCTGAAAAAGGCGAGTTAGGACGAATCACTCATCTGGAAAGCAATCAAATTATTGCATTCGAAATCATCCAGATAGGATTGGGGTTGTTTCTCTTGTTTTTTGGAGCCAAGTTTATTCAGTGGTCGTGTCAGGGTTTCCACACCGAAACGACTTACAAACAAGCTTTCACCCTGACAGCCTACGCTTTGAGCCCTCTTTTCTGGCTGCGTTTCCTAGATGGGGTACCTCAAATCCCTTCCTGGCTTTGCTGGGGGATAGGAGCTCTAGGGACCTTGGTTGCTCTCTATCATGGCGTCGCATTGATTATTCAACCCAATACCAGCGTTGGGTTTGGGTTATACCTTATTTCATCGATGACACTGATTTCCATCAGTGGATTGTGCCATTTTCTGGCACTGGGCGTTGCCTACGAAAAGTTCAATATCAGGCCTTGGGTCGGTCAACTTTTCCTTCCAGGATAAGGCAAGCCTGTTGAATATCCCACCCTGCAGCTAGCAATGTAGAGTGAGCCAGGTCGTAGTTGGCATCAGTAAGGGTAACGACCATTCGAATGGCCCGATCGCGAAGTTTTTCATTAGAAGCCCGCACGTCAATCATCAGATTGCTCTTCACCTTACCCATGCCTACCATTGACAAGGTGGTAATCATGTTGAGCACAAGTTTGGTCGCGGTGCCCGCTTTCAACCTCGTTGAACCGGTGAGGATTTCCGGACCTACTTCGGGACAAATCACGACATCCGGGTGGTGATCTCGAGGCCATTCAAGGTGAGGATTAAAACATAACATACCCTGTCTTGCCCCCAGAGACCTTGCATGACTCAATGCCCCATGAACGAAAGGAGTTCTGCCGCTTGCAGCAATGCCCAACACCATATCTCTGCGATCAAATCCACGCCGTTGCAGAGTTTGAAATCCAGCCATAAAATCGTCTTCCGCCCCCTCCATCGATTCCCATATTGCCGTGCGTCCGCCGGCGATCACACCCTGAATCATGGATGCAGGCACACCAAAAGTCGGAGGGCATTCGCTTGCGTCCAGAATACCCAGACGCCCACTCGTACCAGCTCCCACGTAGAAAAGCCTGCCTCCTTTTTTAAGCCCCTCAGTCACCCAGCTGATCCATTTGAGGATTTTTTTCTTCTCTCCTCTGATTGCCGAGGGAATGCGTTCATCTTCAGCCAAAAAGAGGTCCATCGCCTTGCCTCTGCTCATCACATCCAGTTTCCGAGAAAGTGGCAAACGTATTTCCGTAGGTGAAATCCGAGTTGCAACAGGTAGCACTTGATCCCGCAAGGAATTGCGGGTGTACCTGGCGGCTGACTGTGAATTTCGTGGCCTTCTTACCTTGGACGAAGCATGCAGATCAAGGCCTGCGTAAATGGTCCCCCAGACACTCTCTGCAGGAATGATGGCGATGTGCGCATCCTGCTTAATCTCACGCAATAACCGTTTAAAAAAACGCGTAAATGCAGGCTGCTTTAGAAAAACACCACCAGCCAGAACAAAATAGCAGGTTTTGGATCCCAAGCGTTTCCAGCATGCGATGGCATCAGTGGCCAAGGCAAGGGCAGCTTGATGTATGACTCCTCTAGCTAGAGGGTCACGCTTCTTGAATGCCTCAAAAACAGCCACAGCCAAAGCAGCAATTTCAGTTTTTGAGGCTTGTTGAAACCAGGGAATCCAATCGTTTGGATCATTGTGCATGGACGCCTGAAGTAGTTTTTCTCCCAGTTTGGGCCAGTTGCCAGTTTGATCGAAATGTTGAATCACTGCCCTAATTGCAGAATGAGCTATATCATAGGAGCTTCCACGATCCCCTAGGTGGTGTCCCCATCCACCACATTTGGCTTCCTTTCCTTCTTTGTCTCTGCCAAAGCAACAGCTACCTGTTCCAGATAGAACTAAAACATGCGAATCAGCTTTTTTAAAATTTCGCTGGGCCACCATGAGCGCCGAGGCCAGATCATGATCAACCCAGATGAGAGCATTGGGCCATATTTCACGCGCAGCTTCGATGATCCATCCGCGGTCTCGATCATCACGCACACCAGCCAGGCCTAGACACACGCATGCCGGGTATTGTACATCATTGGAGCAGCTTTTCAGCAGATCAAGGAGGCCCTGCTTTCCAATAACCCGAAAATTACCCGGTCCCAAAACGCGCTGGTGAATCAGTTCACCCTGCGTGTTGGAAAGAATCAGTGTGGTTCGCGTGCCACCCGCCTCGATCCCTAGAATGGTTTCGCTCATAGTTCTTTGCGATTCCAGTGATTATTTTTGAATGACCAGCTCATCTTTCAGGTTGCCGTCAATATCATATGCACGATAAACCAAACGATCTCCGGAAATCTGAATGTCCAGAACCTGATATGTAGCGGTATTGGTCATTCCAAATTCTGTGTAGTTACGAGGATCTTGCTCATACATCTTCGTTCCGCTGACTGAAACGATATAAACGGTTCCTTCCTTCGGTGAGGCAACCTTTTTCTCCCCTTTCATCGGAAAGGTTCTGAGATATGCATGGTCATGCCCCTGCAAGGCAAGATCGACATGATATTTGTCGAATAAAGGCAACCATTCCTTGCGAATGGAAGCATTGTCACGGCTTGGAGCAGATGAGTAGGCAGGGTGGTGATATGTGACAAATTTCCAAGTCGCCTTGGTTTCGGAAAGCACTTTTTCCAACCACGCCGTTTGTGTTTCTGGTTTGATGTTTGAATCAAGCACGACAAACAGGGCATTACTGTATTCAAACGCATAGGCACGCTCTTTTTCAACGCCTTCAGGCCCGTTCTTGAAAAGGTCAAAATTACGAAGGTAGAGTGTTGGATGTCCTCCCTGATTTTCGTGATTGCCGATCACTGGAACGAGTTGACGCCGATCGTAAATATCATCCGCATTGTGGAAAAAACTGTCCCAATCGTCTCGATCATTGCCTCGGTTCACCAAATCACCGGCCATGATGTAAAAAGCAGCATCGGGGCGTTCCCGAAAGGCGTTGTGAACCAGACTTCCCCAACGATCGAGTCCATTCTGAGCATCTCCCATGTAGATAAAAGAGAACGGTTCTACCCTTGAAGGTGCGGTCGTGAATTCGGATAACTCCGTCCACCCATCCTCGCTGCCATCGCCCACAGAATAAACATAGGTTGTGTCAGGCTGCAATCCGGTCAGCGTCGCAAAAAAGCGATGCGAAATGGGGTCATTGATGATGTTGGGCGTTTCCAATACATCGAATCTTGCCAAGACCTTTTCAAGAGGCTTTGGATTGAAACGGTTGAATGAGGCTTTATTTTGGAAGAGCACATGCCCTTCATTGACACTGGTATCGGTGCGCCACTGGAGGGTTTGAGTGGTTTGAGGGTCGTCACTCCAGGTCAGCACAACCTGATCGGGATGAGGCGTGCTGGGATACTGGGTCCATTTGAAATAGTTTACTAGAGAAGCATCTTGTCGACTGTTATATTTGGTCTGGATGATCACGCTCCCATTGAACGGCTCTGGCACGCTTGCCAGGGTGTCCTCTTGATCGGTGTAGAGTTTGACGCCGTCCTTCAAGATAGCAGCCTGGACCTGGCCTGGATAGATATCGCTGACCTCGATCACATCACCTTCATTCTGAGGTTTCAGGATCGGGATATAATGCGCGCCCCCCGATCCAAGTGAATTCACGCCCAGTCCCACATCACCCGCAGGGAAGGATTTCTGCCAGACATCCACTTCCACATCTTTAATTTTGATCACGACACCCGTTAATTTCCAACCGTTTCCACGAATCCAAAAAGGTTGTGATTTGAGCGACCGATCACGAATAATACTAACGACAACAGGTACATTGACTCTGAAATGTACATGTTCAGTACTCAGTATCTTCTTTTCCTCTTCATTCAGAAACTCCTCCACCTGATATGGAGTCAAAGCCTTGAGTTCGGCTTCAGTAAATGCGGATTTCATCCTCAGCGTAATCGCTGCCACCGTGTCATGAACAGATGGGTGTCCCCCAACATGAGCGTGCAGGAGTTCCGGCAGGATTGAAAAAGAAAGAATCCATAGAATAGCTGTTAGACGTCGCATAAGGGATGGAACATACAGAAAGGCCTTAAACATGACCACGGAAAAACAGTCCATTTTGCATGTAAAATGCCGCAGGGATACTGCGCGCTGCATCCCTCAAGGATCGCAGGCTTGAGATGCAATTTCGCCCTTGAAAGCCGCAAGTTTATACTCGCAGGCTATCAGCTCTCAGTGTTCAATGGAATCCACATTATGTATCGCGTGCGTCACATAGGATTGCTTCTTGTATGGATGTTGGATCTCTCCTGTCGAGCCGACAGCCTTCAACTGTACATTGAGCAAATCAAACCTGTGCTTAAGGAGCGATGCTATGCTTGCCACGGAGCTTTGAAACAAAAAGCCGGACTGCGGCTTGACTCGGTTACGCTCATGGAAAGGGGCAGCAACAACGGCAATATCCTTGATGCAGAAGGCAAGGATCTGTCCCCTCTTTTTCAGCGCCTGATCTCAACGGACCCTGAGGAACGGATGCCGCCTGAAGGAAAGCCCATAGAAACGGAAACCGTTCAAGCACTCCGAATGTGGGTCGAAGCTGGCCATCCTGGTCCGAGCGATGAAAAGCCCGAAGACGATCCACTGACACACTGGGCCTTTCTCCCCCCGGACAAACCAGAGCTGAACTACCCTGCAAGAAATCCCATCGATGCCTTGCTCGCCCAACATCATGAGGAAAACAACCTGCATCCACAACCAGCCGCAGAACCGCGTTTGTTGATGCGGCGATTATTCCTTGATTTGGTTGGACTCCCTCCAGAGCCTGAACAAATTGAAGATTTTCTGAATGCACCCGAGGCACCCAATTACAGCCGAATAGTGGATCAACTTCTTGCTTCTCCACACCATGCCGAAAGATGGGGAA
>JBDQII010000098.1:0-12857 GCA_040264395.1 Verrucomicrobiota bacterium | reverse complement strand
CTTGATTCATTCAATTGATTTTCCAACCCAACGGCGTTCCTTGACTCATGTCTCGAGGAGCGCCTTTTTCATGTCGGTCTTTTGATTCGTATGTGGAAAGTACGTTTTTCGAGGGCAATCAATCTTGAGTCGTCATTCTTTTTGCGCAACGGAATCCGCCTATAACAAGGAGGCAACTGTTGATAAGCCTCGTATCGATTATTCATGAGAGGTACTGGAAAAAGAGTGGCTCGCATGGCTGCCTGTGTAATCTTTCCAAATGGCACTCACTTGAGGATGAAACCTTTTTGGTTCAACAAAAAATGTCTAAAGGAATCAATGAGGTGCAGAAAAGGATTCTGTGCGTCTTGGCTTGCTGACCGTCCTGCCGTAATTGGTTTCTGAACCCTAGCTCAACAAACTGACCATTTTTTCGCTGCTACCGAAACTATCAATATCTATATCATGATGATGTAGCAAATCCATGTAGAGATTGCAGAGTGGAGTAGGGTTTTCCAACACGGTGTGGGTTTGATGCCTGTACCCGCCTCCCGCAACGATAGTGGGAAGATTGTGACAAAGGTGTTTCGAGGAATCCCCAAAATTACTGCCAATCACAACGGTTGTGTGGTCAAGTAAGGTTCCCTGACCTTCTTCAATCTGATCGAGATCTATTAAAAACTGATTCAAGTGTTTCAGGAGATCCCTTTCAATGAACGCCAGTTTTTTCAGGGCCTCCGTCTTACCCCCATGATGTGAAAGTGTATGCCAGCCACCAGTGGCTCCGGGAACATGGATCGCTCCGTAGATCCAGTCCAGCGACAGTGTAATCACTCGGGTTGAATCGGTTTGAAGGGCTAATTTCGATAGCTCCAGCAGGTTATGCACCTTGGTTGAAAACGCAAATTCCTGATCCTGGCTCAGTGAATTCCTGATTTCCGGCTTTGTGGTCTTCAACCAGAATGCTTCATGTTGAGTTTGCTTTTCCAATTCCTCAATGACAATGCGGTAGGAGTCAACCTTGTCACTGGCATCTCCGTCTTTTCTTACTAACTCCATGTCACGATAGAGACTTCGAATGACCCGGCGATCATCAAGAATCTGCTTCCTCCTTGCAGTCAGGTCCTCTTTTCCAAAGAGTTTGTTGTAAATTTTTTGCTCGTCGTGCATGGGAGGAATGGCGATGCCGCGCTGATTCCACGAGCAGCCCCAGCCACGATCATACACACTGAAAGACAGAAACGGAAAACGAGTGTCACTGCCTATCTCACGCGCCAGAATCTGGTCCAGTGAGACCGTGTTGGTGAAATGAGGAGATTCTGGGTATGGCGCACCTGTGAGAAAGGATTTTTCGGAGTCGTGATTGCTCGTGTCCATCCCCGTGTGAAAGAGGTTTTGAAAGACAGTGACTTTTTCTTTCGTTGCCAGTCGTTTGAGATAGTCAGAACTTTCGAGATTACCTCGTTCCTTGGGAAAGAAGTGGGGTCCATAAAAACCCAGTGAATTGCAAATGAACACCACTCTTTTGGGAGGGGTGGCAGTCTTTGCTTGTGGGGTTCCTCTGAGATTCAGTGAATGCATTGCGATTGGCAGGGCTGCACCATATTTCAAAAAGTCTCTTCGGCTTGTCTCTTTCATTCAAATGTTCCTTTCAATGAGTAAACCACCACATCGCCTATCAAATCTCTCATGCCACAATCTTCTGCCTTGTCGGGTATCATCTTAAACAGATCGATCCGCTGCTGTAAATTGGGTTCATGACCGTTGGCGTACTCAAAAAACTTTTTGGCAAAGTTGTAGGCAATCTTGCGGTGCTCAGAGAGGAGGATTTCCTTGAGACCAAAAATATCATTGAAAGCGAAGACTCCGATTTCTCCTGAAGCATCCACTCTGTTTCCCAAGGAAAAGTAACCCTGTGGTCGATACTGAAATGTTGCATTGTGTTCTTTTTTTACTCGATATTGCGTGCGCCATTGCCCGGTCGCATCAAAGTTCTCCAGTGCAAATCCATAGGGGTCGATGCTCTTGTGGCAGCTATAGCAGGTCTTATTTGTTTTGTGCTGCTCAATCTGTTCCCGAAGGGATGTTGTCTCGGCGCCATGTTCCGGCTCGATCGCTTCCACATTTTCGGGTGGAGGTGAGAGCGGATTACCCACCAGATTTTTGGAAATCCAGGCACCTCTCAAAATGGGGGACGTATCATATCCGTCCGTCGTGACTTTCAACACGCTGCCCATGGTCAACAAACCGCCACGAGGTGATTCCGGTGCAAAAGTAACCTTGCGCAGATCCTGCCCGATGACGCCTGCAACCTCGTAATGTTGAGCCAGTCGTTGATTGAGAAACGCATAATCGGAGTCGATGAAATGAGCGATGGGCTCATTTTCGCGAAGCATGTGTGAGAGGTAGGCATGTGTTTCCTTGGGAAGGTAATAGTCAAGAAGATCGTTGTATTTCGGATAGAGCTTGAGTGAAGGAGAGATGGTCGTCCACGATCTGAGGTTCAACCACTGATCACTGATTGAGTGAATCATTCTTCGAGTGCGATCGTCATCTAACATGCGATTGATCTCGGCTCGAATGGATTGGGATTCGGTCACTTGATTGTCATGTGCTTTGGCAAGCAATTTGGCATCTGGCACCGAGAGCCACATTATTCGTGAAAGGGCGCTGGCGTTGGCGTAAGACGAGTTTGCGTGTTCTCCGGGAGCCATCAGAAAACGCATGGAACAAAGAATCGCTTTCAATCCGGTTCGTGTTGCCTGAATAAAATCCTGATGTGCGGCATATGCATCGAGACTCACCTCTACGAAGGGGGAAAGTGTTCATCGGTGAGCGAAGTGGCAAAGGCTCGTTGTGCAAAATTTCGGATCACCTGTTCTAATGATTCCTTCGATTTTGAAGCCATTGTAATCTGTGTCGTTGGCCATTGTTCTTCCCAAGCACTCAATACATCGAGCTTCCCAATGGATGCTATTGATTGATCGTCCATGGAGATCGCATCGGTGATCAAAAACTTGATGAACGGTAGCTGGGTTGGTTTGGGGAACAAAATGGGTTGTTCATTTGCCAGTCGGGTTTCCAGTCGACCTTCCACAACGGGTTCGCCCCATATGGTTCCATTATCAGAAAGGAAGATCGAATACCCTTCTACCTGTCCATTCCCGTTTCCTCCTGTCCACGCAGCATAGTTCAAGCCCTCAATCGAGGCACCTTCGGGATTTTCAAGGATTACATAATGGGGACCTTTCGCAAGTATTGGCTTGAATTGTGTATGCCAGAATGTCCGATGCGATCCATCCTGCATCTTTTCCTTTTCCATACCCTTCTGAGAACTGCTGACCCTGAGGCTCCCGCCAATCCTCTGGAGGTTCGTTTGAAACTCGGCATGTTGCGATGTTTCCCGTAGAGGAGTCCTCATGACTAGATCGCCAAATATTTTCTGGTATGAAGCAGGAGGCCATTGATCATAAACGGGACCACGCACTTTCAACTGTTTGATATAAAGCCCTGCCTTGGTATCCTTCTGACGGAAATTATGTCTGGAATAGCAATGAACCGACACATTTTCGCCTGGATGAAGGAACACACGTATCGTCTGTGAGCGGAGTTCTTGGTGTCCCACAGAAAGCACCCCGAGCATGCGTTGAGGCTGGGGTCGATCGTCGGCATAATAATATTTTCCTGCATATACTTGAAGAGAGACATCCTCGGGAAAAGCACCCACCTTAGCCGTGTCGAAGGTTAGATCGTAACATCCAGATACCCGGGGTTCAAAATGATCGTAAAAAAAGGAATAGGTGTTTCCGTTGTTGGCTCTGGTCCAGGAAAACAGAACACCATCTTCGTATGGCCGGTGGTAGATATTATATGTTGCATGACTGTCCTTCACCTTACCTGTGATCCAGGTGCGTTCGTTCGGGATGCCGTTCTTTGGAAAGGCAAATTCCAGCATTTGATCCGCAGCCTTGAAATAGCTTCCAATCATATCCTTGCTCAATGAAATCCCTCGATCCGAATCAAAATCCTTATTGCCACGGTCTTCAGGAATCTGATCGGCTAGATTCAGACGAATCCCGAGCAAATCATTGACCGAATATACAAACTCATGGCGGCTGACACGCCTGAACGATTCAGGTATGTGGTCAGGCTGGGATGCTGCCAGCCAATCCAGCATGCGTTTTTTTTCTTGCGGAGAAGGTTGAGCTTTTTCAGGGGGGGGCATCTTCCCTGTGATCAGGTTTTCGAATAGCAAGGTCCCGTCAAAGCGTTCCTGATTGAAAATTTCTTGAAGATCAAGGTTTCCCTTTTGCGTTAGATCATCGTGGCAATCGTAGCAGTAACCTACAAAAAGATGGCTTGCTTGTCCATCTCCCCCATGCGCAGAAATTAGATTCAGGAAAAAGACCAGCAAGCTGATCTGCAGTGAATATTTCCGAGGGTATTGCTTCATGCTTTTCTAGGCACTTCTTCAGTCTTCAAAACTTCAAGATACAGAAAAAATGGATGATGCCCAGCAAAAGCACCCCCCTTGATTTCAACGACTTTTTGTCGTCCTTTTGACGAAGCTGCTTTGTTCAGTCTCGCTCTTAGAAATTCGATTCTATTTTGAATTCGGAGTCAAAGGTTCACGGAACCTCTCAAATTGTCTATCAACGTTTACCGCAAGCCATCATGCGATGCTCAGATGCGATTGTCCAGGAGCTCGGAGTTAGCACAGTTTCCTCTGCAGATATCCTTTCGGTTCTTTGAGAGTGCACGTCTGGTATGTAAATAGACCATGCCAGCCACCAGTGGTTGGCTGAGCGCAGGCCTAAAAAACGCTGTGTTCGCAAAAACAACTTTCAGATACAGATATCCCTAATGTCGAGTGGACTCTTGTGGGCTTGCCTGCAGTCTACTTTCATGCCTTTGTTGAGAGTGTCATGAGTAGATTGTCAGCTGCATGGTTGAGATCTTGTGACACGCAAGCATGGGATCATTGGACCGATGAAAGTAATTCCTCCGGCAATGCCTGACCTCTGTCTTTCACATATTGATAGGTCCCAAAGAACATCTCATCGAAGCTCTGCTGACCCCAGGGAACCCGACGGGATGGATCAGGGTTGGCTTGGTTTCTGTCGGAGTTATCCCAGACAGCATGGAGAGTCAGTTTGCTTCCCTTGGCGATTCGTCTGGGTTTCTGTAACACGTAAGTATGTTGCCAATTGAAATTATACTGGGGCACAGACACCAACGTTTCACGTGTGCCTTGAGGTGTCTCAAGTTCGAATGCCATTGATTTGCCTCGGAAATGCATGTGGGGATTCATGGAGTAAAGAATGATATCTTCCCTGATTTCACGTGTTTGGTTCCATTCGAAAGCTCGGTTGTGCGGTGGAATTTGTATGGAATCATCATAAAATAATCCCGTGCGAAAAGAATGCTTTGCCGACTCATCCGACAGATAGAGTCCCAACTGCGTTTCATCCAACACCTCCTTGCCGTAGGCAGTGTAATGTAACTCGAACAAAAGACGCTCTTCCTTCTTTAACAGCACACCCGTACTGTCAGGAAACAGACTGCCCTTCACACCCGGAGCGTATCCCGTGAGCCAACGGCGACCACGCCTTCTTTTGCCATCCTCAGGAACGATGTAAATAATGACGTGGTGCAATGCTTGTCGGTCTCCGGGATGGATGTCTGCACCCGTGATCCAGGTGTCTTTTTCAAATGGGGAAGACACAAAGGTATAGCGATAATCCACAATGCCATTGGCCGGAACTTTTTGTACGGGCAGATCGATGATGTGGTCTGGTTTTCCGAGTGGCCAGGGTTTCAACTCCCGTTTGTTGATGGCCAAAGGGTCCTCTCCTTCTCCCCTAGGCGTTCCTTGTTCTATCCAGTGAAGCAGCATTTGTTTTTCCTCGGGTGTCAGTGATAGGTCCTGCGAGAAAGTTCCATGATGAGGGTCTGCCTGCCAGGGCGGCATGCGACGTGTCATCAGGACTTCACGCATCATATCTGACCAACCACGCACTTTGCGGTAACTGGAGAAAGCGAAAGGACCTATACCTCCTTTTAAATGACAATCTGCACATTTCTCCTGAATGATCGGGGCAATTTGTTGACTGTATGAAATCTCCTTACCTTCATGCTCTTTCCATGTCGGGTAGTGGATCAGACAGCCGGGGGCCTCTGTGTGTGAAACTTTGATGGACCGATTTGCCAGAAAGTCGTCAATGGCATTCTTAAGCGGCGCCTTGGAAGCCTTGGGTTTTTCTTTTTCATAGGACAGCCTGTCGTCAATGGCTCCGCGGAAAAGAATATTCCAGTTGCTTGTATCGATCAGCAGTGCTTCCCCAGTGCGATCGATATTCAAAGATCGTGCAACTTCCTGTGTGGTATCGTCCAGAATGGGCAGGCTGACATTATATTCATGGGCCTCTTCCGCGAGGTCACTCCGCTCATCCTGATCACTCGCATTGAGCATCCAGAAACGAATTCCTTTCGAGGCATATTCTTTGCTGAGTTGAGCCAAATCCTCATAACGTTTTCTTACCAAGGGGCATCCGATACCATGTGTGAAGATCACGACACCCTTGGTTTGAGGGTCTTTGTGGTAATACGATAGCTGATGGAACTGTCCAGTGTGGTCCAGAAGGCCGAAATCTTCGGCAACGGCTTCTGTTTCTGCCAGCGCAGGCAAAGAGATCCCGATGAGTAACAACGATGAAAGAATTAATTTCATTTGGAAAATATAGCAATTTAAGGCTTCTACCTAATCTTCATTCATCGAAGCCTCATGGTCTGACCTAATTTTTCGTAGAATTATACAACCTACAGTGCCCCAACTTTACACACGAAGCCTTGTTTTTCCAGTTAACATTTTAATCACTTGATATATTCCCTATTCAAGGACTGGTTTGACACTGCTTCCGTCTCGACGCAGACTCCGCTTTGTGTCTTTTTTCAAGGATATCATTCTCAGACTCGTATGCTGTATCTTCACCTCATGGTGCATGGTGATGGCCCCTCATTGCAGTGGAGAAGATACCTCCCCATTTTTTCCCATCGGCATTTATGGCGTTTCAAATGTGGAAGATTTAGAAACGGTTCATCGGGCTGGTTTCAATTGTGTCAAGGGCCCTTCAAATCGAGCCTTCCTCGACAAGGCAGCATCTCTGGGGATGCGGGTCATTGCTTCTCCTGAAAGCAGCTTCGATGCGCCAGAAAAACTCAAAAACTTTCATGATGCTGACAGTCATCCAGCATTGTTGAGCTGGTATTTGGTGGATGAACCGGACATGCATCGAGTTCCGCCCTGGAAAGTTGTCATGGATCAACGAAGGCTCAAGGCAGTCCCGGCCCATTCTCCGGTGAGCCTGGTTCTCTATGATGGCGCGCACAGCGACGACTACGGAGCCATACCCGATATCCTCATGGTGGATCAATATCCTGTTCCATGGATGCCGCTGGCTCATTTCGCTCAACACATGAATTGGGCGCGGAACGCGATACCACAGCACAAGCCTCTCTATGGGGTATTGCAGGCATTTAACTGGTATTATTTTCGTGATGTATTGCCCGGTGTCACCGATTTCCGGGTTCCTACGCTGGAAGAACTACAGTGCATGACGTTCATGGCACTTGCAGAGGGTGTGGATGGACTTATTTACTACACATTAAGATCTGGCGACTGGGACCTGCTCGAACATCCGGATACATGGGATGCCCTTCAGCAGGTCATTCGATCTGTGAAAGAAAACGAGTATCTGTTGACATCGGAACGTCAGTGGTGGATTCCAGCGGCCAAGATTGATCCTTATGAAAAACGAAGAAACGCAGCTTTGGAATCCAGTATTTCAATGACTCTTTTTAAAGATGGTGATGGTCTGAAACACCTCTTGCTGATCAATACGACACCTCATTCATTGACCCTCAGAATCCGTTTGCCCGAAGCCGCGCATGGTTGGGCTTCCGTTTTTCAAAAAGATACGCCGTTTGGAGGATTTCAACCCAAAAACGTCTATCTCATTCCATTCAAATCCTATCAGGTGCGCTTGCTCAAAGGCTTCGAGCCAGTCACGTTTGATCTCCCTTGAAGGCATCCTGAATGCTTGTGGATTATTGCGTTGCCCGATGAAGCTGGCGCGGATAGTTTGACCCCATGAATATTCGCGATGCATCCTGTTTTTCCCATGGGATAATCTCATTTATATTTCTATCCAGCTCGCTTCTTCTCAACGGCCAGGTAGAGCCTGCGAATGATGGTCCCAAACCGCGCAGCCCCAGCGAAAGTCGTGAATCCTTCGAATTGCCTCCGGGTTTCCGCATGGAACTTGTTGCTTCTGAACCGTTGATCGAGGAACCCTCCGGAGTTTGCTGGGATGCAGATGGTCATTTTTATGTCAGTGAATTGCACGGCTACAACCTTGAAGGTCAATTTGATATCGAGGCGCTGAATAAAACGGGGAAACTGGATCGCATTGTACGACGGATTCAAGCCAATGATGAGGCTAAGCAAGCTGCGGAAGCCGAGACCTTCGGGGTCATCAAACAGTTAAGTGACGACGATGGTGATGGACAGGTGGATCGAGTGTCCATCTTTGCTCAGGGATTGCCTCCCTGTTTTGGAATGGTAGCGGCCCGAGAGGGTATCATCGTGATCTGTGCGCCAGACATTTATTATCTGGCTGATCTTGATGATGATGGAGTCGCGGATGTGCGCGAACGCCTATTCACTGGATTTCAAGCTGGCGTGCTGGAGCGCCGCATCAATGCGCCTCAATGGGGCCTCGACAACTGGATTTATGTGGGGGGTGGAGGTCGAGCTGACGCCATCACGGGACCTCGCATTGATGGGCCTGTTGCTTTGGGAAGAACAGATTTCCGATTCAGAGCGGATGGCTCAGCCATTGAGCCCGTTGCGGGAAGCACTGGGACATTCGGCCATACGTTCACTGCTGAAGGAGATCGATTGACCATCAGTACGGGAACACCCGGGATTCAGGTGATTCCCTTACCATGGCGCTATCTCGGACGGAACCCCGAGCTCTCCATTCCATCACTGGAGCGCAATGCAGCCAATTATCAATCCACTTTTCCAGTGGCACCTCCGCACCCATGGCGGGCGCGTCGCGCAAGTGACCCCGGGTTTTCCAAATACTACACGGATCACTACGGTGCCGCTGAATCAACGCCCAGTGGTTTTTTCACCTCTGCCTGTTCACCATTCATTTATCGAGATGTGGCATTTCCCGCTGAGTATCGGGGCCACAATTTTTCGTGTGAACCTGCACAAAACCTCATCCATCATTCGGTTCCTCGTTGGCAAGGTCCAGTACTCCGCCTCCTCAAGGGAGGGGAAAAGCCTGCTCCCAAAGATGTCAGGGACTGGGCATCAGCTCTACGAACTTTGAAGGTATTTGACCTGCCTGTTCCAGGCATTTGGAAAGAGCTTGGCCCCCTGCGGGGCGGAGGGGACAAGACGTTTTTATTTGAAAAAGATTTTGGTCCCGAAAGCCATCTTGATCTGGGCGCGGTGATTGACGGAAAATCATGGAAGGACAAGATGACGTATCAAGATGGCGAAGTGATTGACCTTGGTTTGCCAGAAAATGCCGCTGTCTATCTTCATCGCACGCTGACCAGTAAGGAGGACGCTTCCATTTATGTTTCGCTGGGCAGCAATGATGCCATTAAGTGCTGGCTCAATGGCGTTCAGGTTCTTGAAAACAATGTCAATCGGGGTGCGGCTGCAGATCAGGAATCAGTCATCTTGAACCTTAAACAAGGTAAGAACAGTTTCCTGATGAAAATCGTCAATGGAACCAATGCCAGTGGTTTTTATTTCAAAATGCGTTCGAGTTATGTGCCAGAAAAGATCCATGAGATTGCCAGAATCAGCGCAGACAAGTGGGAAGAAGGACAGTGGGAGTCGATCACCCAATATTATCAAACGCACCATTCAAATCAGTCCAGGAAAGAGTTCCTTGCTTCCAGCGATATGTGGTTTCATCCCATGAACCTGACGCATGGTCCTGACGGATCCATCTATATCACTGATTTTTACCGAGAAATCATCGAGGATTACTCTGCCATCCCACGCTACCTGCAGCAGCAGTATGGTTTGGTCAACGGAAGGCACCACGGACGAATATGGAGACTGACTCACGAAGATGCCGTGACTGCTCCCGACATGAAGATGTCACATCTCCATAATGCGCAACTGGCAGAGGAAATTGGCAGTCCGCATGCTTGGAGGCGTGAAACGGCTCGTCGACTGCTCATCGAAAGAAAGGCGCAGGATGTGACTGATACGGTCATCGAACTTTTGCGCAAGCGTGATGGGTCTCCTGCAACAGCCATCAACGCACTCTACGCGCTGGAAGGTCTGGGAGCCTTGACAGGTGAATGCTTTGAGCTGGCTTTTCTGCATGAGGATTGGTCCGTGGTGCGTCACGCACTCATGATTGGAGATCAGCTGTCAAACGATACAGAATCCTCGCGTGTGGTCAGTGATTGGCTCTCGGAAATCATTCACTACCGCAACGAACCTCGCTTATTACTTCAAATTGCCTTGAGTCTGGGGGAATTCCAAACTTCAGGTGCTTTGGATGCACTTGCTTACCTCGCAAATCAACATGGTGACATTCGTTGGATGGATACCGCTCTGATGAGCTCTGTTCATCGTCGTGAGGAGGGTTTGTTGAGCAGGGTATTGTTAAGTGGTGGATCGGATTCCACACTGGCCGAAATACTTGTGGCGACACTCGCTTCACGCGGAGATGAGTTTCAGATTCAGAAAGCAAAAACGGCTGTTAAATTTCTGGCCAAGGATCCACAGAAAGCACTTCTCCAGAAAATCCTCGATGCCGGCCTATCCGATTCCAAAGAACGATTGGAGCGCATTGTGCTGGAAGCTCCGGAAGCTCCGGATTCGGCCCGTTTGAAAATAATTGAGAAACAATTACCAAGCTATCTGGATGCACTGGTTAAGGTAACGGATGTTGATCGTGGCAGAGATTTGTTTGGAGAACATTGTGCCAGTTGTCATCAGGCGCGAGGGCTTGGTCAAAAGGCGGGTCCCAATCTTGATTCTGAATGGCAGCGTGCTCCGGAAATGATCGTGCGTGATATTCTATTTCCCAATGAGAAGATTACTCAGGGATTTGAATCGGTCAGGCTTGAAATGAGACAAGGTTCTGACGTGATGGGGCTCATGGCTTCGGAATCTCCCACGAGCGTGACACTTCGTTTTCCTGGTGGTCAGGATTTCACTTTTTTAAAGAAACACATTCGACGTACGCACACGTATGCAGTTTCCATGATGCCGGCGCAGTTTTCAGATGTGTTGAACCCCGAGGAAGTGGCATCCATTGTTTCCTTTCTACGCAGCAAGGCTCAGTAAATGCATTCCTTTGATTCATCTAGGTTGAAACCCGATGCCTACATTCCATAGAATCCTTGCATGATGTTGATCGTTCACGTTTTTGTTCATGTAAAAGAAGATCAGGTCGAGGCTTTCAAGACAGCAACACTTGAAAATGCTTCCAACAGCATTCAGGAGCCGGGCATTGCCCGTTTCGATGTGGTGCAGCAACAGGATGATGCAACGCGCTTTGTGCTGGTGGAAGTTTATCGCGATGCAGAGGCACCTGCCAGGCACAAGGAAACCCTGCATTACTTGAATTGGCGCGATAGGGTTGCGCACATGATGGCCGAGCCGCGTCATAGTATCAAATATACCCATTGTTTTCCGGATGAAAATGGATGGTGATTCCCAGTTTGATTTTGCGACTTCTGGAAGAATCCTCTTTGGGTGGGGCATACTGAATCGCTTGCCTGAATGTGTCTTGCATCTTGGTCTTGGTCGAAGAGTCTTTGTTGTTTGTGGTCGCAACGCCGCGCGGGCGAAGCCTGTTTTGGATTTACTGGAACAAAACGGATTCGCCTCCCATGTCTTTCAGTTTGCTGAAGAGCCAAGCATTGAATTGATCCAACAGGGAATGCTTGAAGCGCGAGAGGGTTCAGACTGGGTATTGGGCATGGGGGGCGGCAGTGCATTGGACGCTGCCAAGGCAATTGCCATGATGGCACCTCAAACAGGTGAAGTTCTGGATTATCTGGAAGTGATCGGGTCCGGGAAGCCATTTGAAAAAAAAGGTCTTCCTGTGGTGGCCATCCCCACCACGGCAGGCACTGGATCCGAGGTCACCCGCAACGCGGTTTTGTCTTCAGTACATCATCGGGCCAAAGTGAGCATGCGGCACTCTTCTATGCTTCCGGCGCTCTCCATTGTGGATCCTTCGCTCACCCTTTCATGCCCGCCCGCGGTCACAGCTTTTACGGGTCTGGATACGCTGACGCAGTTGATCGAGCCTTTTTTATCCTGCAAGGCAAACCCCATGACAGATGGCTTCTGTCGTCAGGGAATCCCAATGGCCGTTAGATCCATCAAAAAAGTTTTTCAAGAGCCACGAAACAAACAGGCTCGTACGGAGATGGCTCATGCCAGTTTGCTTGGAGGATTGGCTCTGGCTAATGCAGGTCTTGGCGTTGTTCATGGTATTGCAGGTCCCTTTGGAGGCATGTTTCCCAACGCCCCTCACGGTGCTGTCTGTGCGGCCTTGCTGCCCGCGGCACTGGAGGTCAACAATCATGTGCTCAAGGAGAGGTATCGCGACCACCCATGTCAATTGCGTTTGAGAGAACTGGCCGGCATGGTGACTGGCAATCAGGACGCTATATTTGATGATGCACTCGCGTGGATACATCAGACAGTTCATCTCTTGAACATTCCTTGCCTCGGCTTCTATGGATGTTCCAAAGACGATCTGCCTATGTTGATTGAAAAATCAATCCAGGCCAGCAGCATGAAAGGGAATCCCGTGCCT
>JBDQII010000097.1:0-12884 GCA_040264395.1 Verrucomicrobiota bacterium | reverse complement strand
TAGGTTGCCGCCAAATTTATTTCCAAAGCCGAACTCGAGGGTTCGGCTTTTTTTTAATCCAAACTAAGTTAATATTATGTCACAACATCCTAGTTTAAGAGGTCCCAGCGGAATGGCAGCCAAACGCAGCGTGCTCAAACGATTTGAAAGAGTTGAGTTGCTCAAAAAACGCGGGCTTTGGAACGAAGGTGATCGGGTCATTGGTCTTAAAAAGACCAAACCAGATGCTTAACACATTTTGAGAAATGCGGCTGAGGCTACAGAAATATATTGCCCAGTCCGGTATTTGCTCGCGTCGAGCCGCTGAAATATTGATTGCCCAGGGAAAAGTCCTCCTCAATCAATCCAAAGTGGCTCAGATTGGCGACTCAATTGATCCCAACATTGACTCCGTCTCTGTAGAGGGTCAGACATTGCGTCCCAGACTCAAACAATACTTTCTCTTTCACAAGCCGGCCAGGGTCCTCTGCTCTAAAAAGGATCCCGCACGACTTACCTCCTTATTTCAGCTCCTCCCCCCTGCTTTGCAGCATGTTTTCTATGCAGGGCGACTGGATTTTATGAGCGAAGGCTTATTGATCCTCACCAACGATGGTGCCTTTTCACATCAATTGACACATCCAAGTTTCGGCATACAGAAACATTACAGAGTTTGGTTGAAATCTATTTTAAATATTGATTCATTCTTGAATACCATCACCAATGATGGAATCGTGGATGGTGGAGAACTTCTCAAGGCTAAAAGTGCGAGAAAAATTTCGAAAGTCAAAGGGGCGGATCTCATTGAAATCGTTCTTTGCGAAGGCAAGAATCGTGAAATAAGGCGCATGATTCAAGCTCATGATGGTAAGGTTATCCGCCTACAGCGTATTACCATGGGCCCATTCTCACTTAATGATCTTAAAGCGGGTAAATGGAGGTCTTTCAATCAAAAAGAACTTAACTTTGTGAAACACATAGCAGACAACGGCAGAATTTAAACAACATGTCCCATTTAAAGTTACATATTCCTGGACCCGTCGAAATCAGTGAAAAAACCTTCAATGCATTTTCAACCCCGATGGTTGGTCACCGAGGTCAGGAGTTCAAAGATCTCTACGGCCGAATTCAGCCTCGTCTTCAGCAACTCTTCAAAACCGAAGGTCTCGTTTATCTCAGTACTTCCTCCGCCTGGGGTGTAATGGAAGGTTCCTTAAGGAACTTGGTCAAAAAAAAAGTGCTCAATTGCATGTGTGGTGCCTTTTCCGATAAATGGTATGATGTTTCTAAAAGATGCGGTAAAGAAGCGGATTCACTGCAGGTAGACTGGGGTTCACCCATTCTACCGGAAATGATCGATGCAAAACTGGCGACAGGTCAATACGACGTGTTGACCTTAGTCCACAATGAAACTTCAACAGGCGTGATGAGTCCACTTAGTGACATCGCTTCGCTGAAATCCAAATATCCGGAAGTGATGTTCATTGTGGATACAGTCAGCAGTTTTTCAGTGGTAGATATTCCCTTCGACTCATTGGGAATTGATGTGTTACTGACAGGATCACAAAAGGCGCTCGCACTTCCTCCAGGTTTGGGATTGTTTACCGTTTCAGAGGCAGCACTTGAGCGTGCATCAACAGTGAATGATCGAGGCTATTATTTTGATTTTTGTGAGTTTGAAAAAAACGCTGCAAAGAGCATGACTCCGAGCACGCCTTCCATTGGTCACATCTACGCATTGGAATCGAAGTTAGAAGATATTTTCGAAGAAGGGTTGCAAAATCGATGGGATCGCCACGCGCTTTTGTCTCAAATGACCAGAGATTGGGCTGCTCGCAATGACTTCACGCTGTTTCCTGAAAAAGGATACGAATCCAACGCGCTTACATGTATCAATAACGGGGCAAAAGCAGGTGGTCGCATTATTGATGTAGCCAAACTTCAGAGTTTGGTCAAAGACCACGGAATAATGATGGATGGTGGCTATGGCAAAATCAAAGGTAAGACCTTCCGTTTATCGAACATGGGGGATGAGACGGAAGAGACCATGAATCACCTGTATCAGGTTCTCGATGACTGCCTCAAGAAACTCTAATCAAATAAAAGATTTACTTACATTGCTAAGCTGCCAACCAAGTGTTGGCAGCTTTTATTGTCTGCTGGGCATCGGTATGTATGATTCCTGTCCAATTGCGCTTCTTGGCCGCCTCAATATTTTCAGGCCGGTCATCAATAAAAAACAATTCTTTTCCGGATCTTCCCAGTGAGGTTTCTACTTTTCGATAAAGCGCCGCATTGGGTTTCATCAATCCATGTTGGTAAGAGAGGAATATTGCATCGAAATCACTGAAAAAGCTGAATTTTTTCCGGATGAATTCTGTTGCCATTTCATTGGTGTTTGAAAACAAGGCAACTCGGTTTCCATTTCTCTTTAATTGCCTGAAAAAGTCTACCATTGGCTGGATTTCTTCAAATATATTCGAAAAATCCATTCGGAATTGATCTAAACTTTCCTGATATTTGGACGCTTGAGCCACCTCAGTGTAAAACTCCTCTGAGGATATCTCGCCTCGTTCAAATTGGTGCAACAGTTCTGATTGGTTGATCAGACTGACAATTTTACTTGCACTCAATTGGGCGTGTTTTGCCAACTGATTGGCGGCGACTTGAAAATCAAAGGACAACAAGACATTGCCCAGATCAAAAACGATGGTTTTTTGATGGGCTTTATTCATGGGGCATGCTGTTTCTTCCTTGCAGCGCTTTGCCGAGAGTCAATTCATCTGCGTAGTCCAATTCACTACCAGCCGGCAACCCTTGAGCAATGCGGGTCACTTTAACTTCGAATGCTGCAAATCGTTGAGCTAGGTAGAATGAAGTAGCGTCGCCTTCCACATCGGATCCCAGTGCCAGGATTATTTCATGGATCTTTTCATTTTGAATCCTATTTTCCAGTTCCTGTATGCGAAGGTCATCGGGTCCAACACCATTCATGGGGGATATTTGTCCACCCAAAACATGATATTGGCCCCGGTAAGCATGGGATTTTTCGATGCTGAGGATATCCGTTGGCTTGACAACGAGGCAGATGCAATCTTTCTGCCTTGATGGATCAGAACATGACCCACAGGGTTGGTTTTCAGTCAACCCTCCGCAAATTTCGCACAAGGTGACTTTTTCCTTGGCTTCTTGAATGGCGTGTAAGAGCTTGTCTATGGGATCTTTTTTACATTGAACAATATGCAGCGCAATACGTTCGGCTGAACGTGGGCCAATATTCGGTAGCTTGTTTAATGCAGATTTAAGTTCCTGAATGGCCGGAGGCAGATTGAACATGTCACTCATATATTCAGGAGGGAGAGCCGTTTAAACAGACTTATCGTCCAGCAGCCACGGATCTACTCACAAAATAGTCAGTAGCAGTTCAGGTTTATACCAACCCGGGAATCTTTAATCCCGAAGTTAATTTGCCCATTTCATCATTTGAAATTTCCTTGGCTTCCTCCAGAGCTTTGTTGGCAGCTGTTAAGACAAGGTCTTCCAGTAGTGAAATATCTTCTTTATCCACCGATTCTGGATCAATGGTGATCGTTTTCAATGTGCCGTCGCACTTTGCTGTAATTTTCACCGCTCCGCCGCCACTGCTTGCGTCCACGGTACGATCTGACAAATCCTCTTGAGCCTGCTCCATCTGTCGCTGGATGCGGCTCGCCTGTTTCATGAGTTTCCCGATGCTTGACATAGTGGGGAAATTATATGTGCATGACGACTGGAGTTCAAGTCGATGATTCGACCTTTAGCATTCTTCCTTTAAAAACCTCCAAGGCCTGCTTGATAAGGGGGTCATTAAGAAATTCTTCCGGGTCAATGGGCACTTTTGGAGCACTGTGCGAAGGATCATTACTACCGTTTGAGTCTTTTGGGTCCTCTGTGCCTGAGGATGTCTGCAGCTTTGTCTCCGTTGGTATTGGAGGTTTTTCCAATGGTTTGATTTGATCTGACTTGATCAGTCTTATTTTCAATCCCGTATAACCAAGAGAATCAAACAAGGCTTCAATGGATAAATGGTTTTTTTTGTTATCAACCATTTCCATTTGATCTGTCTGGGATAGGGGATAACCCACGGTAATCACTTGCCCGTTTATTTCCAGGGGGTGACCGTCTATCAGGTAGCTATGTAGAAAAGGGTTTTCCTTGCTTACCCTTTGCAGTAATTGCTTCCAGAGCGAAGATAGGTCTATGTCCGAGGAGGAACGGCTTTCCCGGGCGGCTGCTTGTGGCTTGGGAGCTCTTGCTGGTGCTGCTGGAGGCTGAATTGCAGGTGTTTGAGGCGAGGAATTGGCTTTCTGAGGGGGCGTATTTATTTTTGTGCTGGATGTTGTCGGTGTGTGGTGGCTCCTTGCCGGAGCATTTGGGGCCGCTTGCCGTACCTCAGGGGCTTCTGTGGGGAGAGTGGATGTTTGCTTAAGATCCCTGAGTGTCCGTATGACCTCGTCAATACTCTTGGATGCGAGGGAATCGGCGGCTTTGATCAATCCAATTTCGACTGCAATACGTTTGGCGCTTGCTTCCCTCAAACGGTAATCCGTCTCTGAAAGGGTTTCGAGCAGTCTGAGCACTTGACGTTCCGTCAGTCCCTTTGAATGCTGGGTCAGCGATGCCAGTTCCGCCTCTGACAAACCCTCAAGCTGATCTTCACTCTTCGAAATTTTCAAGATCATTAAATGTCGGAAGTATTCCTGTAAATCCGACAGCAACTTCCCCAGATCCTTGCCGTTCTGGACCAACGCACTCAATTCGTTCAGGATCGATAAATTATCCTGATGAACAATGGCCTCTGATAACCTTAATATCTGATCCCTAGATGTCAGTCCAAACATGGAAAGTACATCCTTCTCCTCCACCTGATCTCCACAAAAACTGATCAGTTGATCCAAAGTTGACTGGGCGTCTCGCATACCTCCATCCGCTCCTCTGGCAATAGCTTGCAGGGCTGATTCTTCAATTTGTATCCCCTCGGAGTCTGCTATTTTTTTGAGTTGTGAAACGATTTGAGGAGCCGCAATCCTCCTTAAATCGAAGCGCTGGCACCTCGAAAGGATGGTAGGTAATACTTTTTCAGGTTCAGTCGTGGCGAACATGAACTTTACATGCTCCGGCGGTTCTTCAAGAGTTTTCAACAAGGCGTTGAAAGCCTCCTTGGTCAACATGTGAACCTCATCAATAATGAAGATTTTAAAAGGCGAAACAGAGGGTGCGTAATTCACCGTATCCCTTAACTCGCGTATTTCTTCAATGCCACGGTTGCTGGCTCCGTCAATTTCGATGACATCCAGAGACCTGCCCTCTGAAATTTCCCTGCACCTTGGGTCATCTTCCGGGAAATCCGATTTTGGGCCGTTTGTGCAGTTCAGGCATTTGGCGAATATCCGTGCCAAAGTCGTTTTTCCCGTGCCGCGTGGACCACAGAAAAGATAGGCATGTGCAATCCTTTGTTTGTTGATTGCATGACTAAGAGTGCGCGTGACGTGGTCCTGCCCGACGACCTCGCTGAATCGTTGAGGGCGGTATTTGCGAGCGATGACCTGGTAACCTGACATAGTTCATCGATTCTGCCTTGCTGTAGCAGAACAGGCAAGAGCTGAGCTAAACTTGCTCTTTACGCATGGATCCTGGACATTTACTAGAGAGCCACCGTTCAATAAAAAAGGCCCCAAAAGAGCGATGATCAGATATCGCTGTTGGGGCCTTTGAAAGGAATCGTTTTTTCTGGTAATTGAACTCCAATTTCATGGAGTCAGTCCTCATTTGCCAGCTGCTGTCTTTACCATGGCAACAAACTTTGCAGGGTCTTTGTCCAAATCAGGTTTGCAGTGATCACAGCATATCTTGATCAGCGTGCCTTCGTGAACAACATTTACCGACTCTCCCATGCTTCCCAGAGCTTCTCCACTCACGACACATTTTTCTAGGGGGTAAACAGCTGATTGTGCTGCGATAATAGCTTCCTCTGACATTGCTTCAACCTTGTCGGTCACCTGACTGGCCGCTTCTGAAATGGCTCCAGCCAGCTGATTAGCTGTGTTGGCTGCAGGATCTTCAGCTCCCTGTTCAGCATGATCGTGGTTGGCATGGTCGTGGCCTGCATGATCGTGGCCTGCATGATCGCTTGCACTGCCGCAACTCGTAAGCCAGAGCGTGCAACTTAGACCGACCATGATTGTAACTAATAGATTGAGAATATTTTTCATACGCATAAGCAAACTTGGTGAATATCATTATCCCAACTTTCTTTCAATGCAAGGCAAGTATTCCTTCGATTGCTTGCTTGCAAAATAAGGTTCTCAGGGATTGAATGCGCCTCATGGATGCAAAGAAAACAAATCTAACAGTTGCCGCCGTCATAGGTTTGATTCTGGTTGGAGCGATTCTGTCGTGGTTTTTAGCTCCGGATATAATTGAAGCTGGTTTGGATTCACCTTTTTCAGATGAAGAGAAGCACGCCTTGTTTTCAAGGTATGCTCACGAAACCTCCTATCCGAAAACGGCTACCGAGGTGTGCTTTCGGCTTGAACCGGGATTTTATAAAAAGGGTGACGTGTATGGCGAATATGTAAGATTTAAAGGGACTGCTGAAGTGATCGATTCATTTGTTGAATCCACTCTGGGTTTAGGCTCTAAAAGAGCGGTGCCCACAGATTATGCTTCTTGGCACCAAGGAGTCGGGGATTACGAGTGGTGGCGCCCGATGTCTGTTACAGACCCTGTGTATTATGAGGACGGCAGGAAATTTATCACGGTGGATTCTGCAAACGGTATTGTTTACTACAGTTACGTGAGATCCTACAGTGAGGTTAAAGGAATCAGTGCCTACGGTGAATAATGTTTACTGACATTTAGATTGTCCATAATTTTGCAGTGAACAGGATGTTTGTTTTGGCAGTTAAATATTTACCAAATTTTCTTTTTATCAAACGCAGTGAACCTTCAACTTCTCCGCACTTTTCTTTCCGTGCACAAACATTTGAATTACACGCGTGCCGGAGAAGAGCTTTTCTTGTCTCAGCCAGCTGTTTCACGCCAGATCAAGCAATTGGAAAATGAGTATGGTGTAAAGCTCATAGAACAGCTGGGGAAATCGCTTCGCTTGACCAAGGCAGGACAAACTCTTGTTGTTGAATCTGAAATGCTTCTGGGTGCCATGGAGCGTACAAAAGAGGCGGTTCAGGCACATAGTTCCGTTGCTCAGGGGGCGCTGAGGATAGGGGCCAGCTCAACACCAGGCTGCTACATGCTTCCTGAAGTATTGGGTATCTTTCATCAAAAATTTCCAGACATTGAATTACAATACATTTCTGATAATTCTCAGCGTGTTGAACAAATGATTATTGATAATTCGTTGGACCTTGGGTTTGTAGGAGCTTTTCTATCAAATGATGACCTAAGGTCGGAGTCCGTAATGGAAGACGAGGTTGTCTGTTTTACAAGTCCCGCTCACCCTTTGGCCGATCAGCGAAGAATTACGCCACAACAGCTCAGTGAATCATTGTGCATCGTGCGCGAAAGGGGGTCCTCTACCCGAAGACTGTTCGAGTCCTGGCTCTCCGGTCAAAACGTCAAATTAGGTAAGGTCATCGAAGTACACTCTTCTGAGACCGTCAAAAATCTGGTGACCGCCCAGCTTGGGTTCTCCTTCATGTCTGTTCACGGTCTCAAGAATGAATTGCGAGATCATAAACTGACTGTTTTGGATGTGACTACCATGCCACTGCCGCGTCATATTTACCTTGTTCACCACGCAAAAAAGCATTTTTCTCCAATCATAAAGGCCTTTTTAGAGATCTTGAAGGATATCGACCAATCCAGTGCACCTTCAGGGCGTGCAAGAGGATAAGCAAATCTCAATTTTAGTTTTGCCCAATTGTCACAAATTCTCCCTTCAAACGTTGCTTTCAACGAGCAGGCTACCCTTCATGAATTTGGAGTTAACTGATTCAGGTAAGCCCCATAGACCGAATAGAAATCGCGAGTAACGGTTCACAAAAACATAACGCTGGAAATCTAGGCAAAAAAAAACGCATGATAACCATGCAAAGAATGCGGTTTGATTATGGTTGCCTTTAGTTCTCCCACTAGGCAATAGTATCCCGAGCATGCCATGCATTCTCGCGCAAGCGTTACAAATCAGATTTTTTTAACAACTGAAATATTCAAATATGAGTCCTTGGAATTCAACGAAACCAAATTCTCGCCTCCAAGTCAGATCTTCACGGGGCTTCACTCTCATTGAACTGTTGGTCGTGATTGCAATCATTGCCATCCTTGCAGGCATGCTCCTTCCCGCACTGAGTCAAGCAAAGGAAAGGCGAAGGCAACCAAGTGTATCAATAACCTGAAGCAAATCGGCTTGGCTGCCATCATGTATGCCGATGATAACAATGACGAATATTGGAATAAAAGTGGCAGTTTTCCCAATCATGGTCAGTGGACCATCAACCCGAGGTCTAACGTGCAGCTTGAAAAAGATCATGATCGTGCCTACTGGGGGATTGGCTATAAGGACTACGTTGGCAATGCTCGCTCGATTTTTAACTGTCCAAGTGCGAAACATGTCGATGAGTGGCGAGAAACAGGCCTTAAATTCCCAGCTTCGTTCTGGCTTGATTCCGCATACGGGATCAACGGCAAATTGACAGCAGGGGGCAAAAAACCGAAGGTTTCATCTTACATCGCTCCGAACACCACCATTTTTGCACAGGATGCTGCTGAGCAAAAAATGGAAGGGGAATCGGACTCCATAGGATTATTTCCGGGACAAAGCGAAATACTCACACAATGGCGTGTTGGACTTGCGGGCCTCTACCCTGAGCGTGAAATGTGGCTTGAGTGGTACAGGCACAACAAACGCAACAACATTCTTTGGATTCCAGGACATGTTTCAACTGTTAGTTTCAGAGGTTTTGATGTAGGGGTTGATTACCGCTGGTACACCGGCGAGCAGCCACTCCAGCAGCCTTAATCATTACTCAAGCCAAAATGAAATTTCCCAATAATATTTACTGCTTGCTCCTGCTCGTCCTCCCGCTTCTCATCTCTGGGTGCGGCGAAGAAAAATACACGGGCCCCGAATCGGTCAATCCCGATCAGGTCAACACAGTGATGAACGAATCTTTTGCTGACGCATCAGAGGACGCCAAAAAAGCTGTTCAGGATTTGCTGGTCAGCTACTCAAAGAATGAATTCACCAAGTCTTCTGCCATTATGCAGGCCTTGCTTTCTCGCACGGATATCACCGATTCTCAAAGGCAAATGGCCAGTCGATGCTTAATGACTATCAATGATGAAATGAAGCGGGCTATCGCAGAAAAAGGTGATCGTAAGGCCGAAGAATATCTCCGTCGACTCAATGCCAATAAATAATCCATGTTCGATTTTTTAACACAATGATATTTCCTGTATTCAATGCATGGAAATGACTCAATGACACCAACATAGATAAAACATGAAGACTAAGAGACTCGTAAAAAGTTCCTTCGCAGCCTTGTTGACTGCCATAGGAACCATTATCGCTGCTCAGGCACAGGATGTAGGCTTGTGGCAGTTCAACGGCAACCTGAACAGTGCCAATGGGGGGGGGATCCCATTACTGAACTGTTTGTCTCAGGTGAGTTTGGAAGTACTGAATCCTTCGCAATCGGAGCAATCAACGGCGAAGTTGCTCAGGTGCTGAAATTCCCAGCAGTGACTGAGGAAGACACCGGATTTGTAATGCCAGTTTCCAGTGACGTGGCCGATCCTAATGAATACTCGTTCATGGCCGATGTTTATTACCCAGCGGCCGCTAATTCTTCAGGTCGAGGCCTCGCTGATACAAGCCCAGACTATGCGGGTGCCGAAATCAGTATCAACGCCAATAACGCGCTTGCTGCTGGTGGTTCCAGTGGTGTGATCAACCCTGACACCTGGCACCGGGTTATCGTCACAGTTGACGGAGCGAATCAATTGATTTCAAGATATGTCGATGGACGTTTGACTGGTACCAGCCCCATTTCCGGTGACGAGTTACCCTTTGGGCGTTACACGCTGGATTCGCAGTTGGACATCATCCTTTTTGGTTTTACGTCCGAAGGCTACGTCAACAGTGTTCAACTCAGGGATACAGTGGTTACTTCCGGTCAGGCAATCGCCCTGGGAGAAGCCACGGCCGATGGACTTCCCGAAGAACTGCCTGCCGTTCCTTCCTTCGTTGACAGCTGGACGCCATCAGGAAATGTGGCCAACCGTGACACCAACGTAGGCGTCAAACTCAATCAAGGTGATTCTACCATCGATAAGAGTTCGATTGTTTTCTCCCTCGACGGGGAGGTTCAAAGCCCTGCAATTAGCCAATCCGGCGATGAAATCACCGTGTCCGTTAATCGCGACTTACCTTTCTCTCCAGGCTCCAAGCACACGCTGGAAGTAACCTACGCCGACGATAAAGATGGAGGGCAAACAGCAACGCATGATTTTGATGCGGCTATTTACTTTGAAGATTTTGAGGGGCTGGCACTCGGCCCCAACCAAGACGAAGGTTTGGAATCCGACAACGCATGGACACGTGAAGGTCCTGACGGTTGGGAAGTCGATGATAGTGGTGTTCCGGGTGCAGGTGATCCTGACGATGACGGTGTGACTGAATGGGCTGGTTGGAGCTATGCTGACCGTGATTGGTGGATTGCTGCTGCCGGTGACCAACGCCGCAGTGAATTCAACCTTGCTCAAGGAACGGTCATGGTGGCAGATCCCGATGAATGGGATGATGCCCCCCACGCTGATTCCGAAGAAAACGGCTGGTACAATACATTTGTAACGACGCCTGCTATCTCATTGGATGGAATTCCTGAAGGCACAGCTTTCTTGCAGTTTGCTTCCAGTTGGAGAGATGAATTCGATTCCGACTATCGTCAGACCGCCAATATTGAAATGTCGGTCGATGGGGGGGAATTTACCGAAATTCTTAGATGGGAGTCTGATCCATCAAGCCCTAATTTCAAAGACGACGTGCCTAATGAAACAGTATTGCTCGATCTCAATAACCCAGCTGGAGCCAAGGACGTTGTATTCAAGTTTGGTTTGTTCGATGCCGGCAACGACTGGTGGTGGGCCATCGACAACCTCGTTGTCAATGCGGGCGTCAAACCCCCGTCACTCGTTTCCTCTCCAGCAGGTCAAGAAGTGGACGAGGGCACTGATGCCGCTTTTTCTGTGACAGTGGATGGCACTGGGCCATTTACCTACGAATGGTTCTTCAACGGAGATTCTGTTGCAACCTCTCAATCTAATGATTCAACGGATACATTGATCATTACCAGGGCAACCTCTGATGCTGCCGGTAACTATCATGTCGTCGTTTCGAACGCGGGAGGGACGACTCCTCCCAGCAATTCTGCGTTGCTCGAGGTCAGGACATCGCTGCCTGGTGCAGTGCTGTTTTTTGAGGGGTTTGAAGGTCTCCCACTGGGACCGAATATCGATGAAGGTGTCGCTGGAGACGCCGTCTGGACTGATACTCTTCCGGATGGTTGGGATCGTGTCAACGATCTACCAGGGCTGGACGATGATGAAGTAGGTGTGCGCGAATGGGAAGGCTGGGCCTTCGCAGATCGTGCATGGTGGGCCAATACCGCTGGAGACCAACGCCGCACGGAATTTGTCAAGGGAACAGGCACCATTGCGATTGCTGATGGTGACGAATGGGATGACAAAGGCAGCCCTGCTGGCCAAGGTACGATGAACACAATGATCACCACCCCTGAGATTTCTCTTGCCGAAGTGGAAGCGGGAACTTTATCCCTTCGTTTCAACAGCAGCTGGAGGCCGGAAGTACTTCAGACGGGTTTGGTAGAGGCATCCTTTGATGGAGGAGCTGCCGTTGAAATCCTTCGCTTCAGCTCTCAGGACGATGATAATTACAAGGGGCATGCTCCCAATGATACCGTTACCGTGAACATTGATCACCCTGCGGATGCGAGCACCATGAAGTTAACTTTCAGTTATCTCGAGGCAGGTAACAACTGGTGGTGGGCCATTGACAACATTGAAGTCAAAGGTGTCGTGCCCAACAATAATATTCTCTTCTCTGAGGACTTCGATGGTCTAGCCCTTGGGCCTAACGTAGATGAATCGGTAGCGGGTGATGCTGTCTGGACCAAGACTGCTCCTGCTGGTTGGTCCATCGATGATTCAGGTGTTCCTGGTGTGGGTGACCCTGCTCAGGATGGTGTGACCGAATGGGCTGGCTGGAGTTTTGCCAGCAAGGACTGGTGGGTTGAAGCTGCCGGAGATCAGCGTCGTTCAGAATTCGTAAACTCTACCGGTATCGCAGCTATTGCGGATGGTGATGAGTGGGATGATCAGGACCATGCTGAGGGCTATTTGGATACCTTCATGAGCACCGGTGCCATAGACATTTCATCGGCCCCTGAGCGCACATTGGAATTGAGTTTTGATTCCTCCTGGCGCCCAGAATATGACAGCTACTACCGTCAGACAGCCAACGTGACCGTTTCCTTTGATGGTGGTGCGCCAATGGAAGTCATGCTGTGGGAGTCCAACTCGGAAAGCCCCAACTTCCATGATGCCAATACCAATGAGCGTGTGGTGTTATCCGTGGCGAATCCTGCCGGAGCGCAGAGCATGGTAGTGACCTTCGGTTACTTTGATGCTGGCAATGACTGGTGGTGGGCCATCGATAACCTGCAGCTTGCCATTGGTGATCCGCAACCCGCCTCGGTTCCTGCATCCGAAGGCTTTTCCAGTCTGGTGCTTGGCCCCAATGTGGATGAGGAACTAGCCGGTGACGCTGTCTGGACAAAAACAGCTCCATCGGGTTGGTCCATTGATGATTCAGGTGTTCCCGGAGT
>JBDQII010000096.1:0-12952 GCA_040264395.1 Verrucomicrobiota bacterium | reverse complement strand
ATTCATAAATTCTTTGCATATCCGTAACCCTATGGTTCTTTATGGAGCAGACAGAGAACTTGCCGCATTGTTTTTCTGGGCCATGTTTCTACCACTTGGAGCTCGATGGTCATTGGACATGACACAGCGCCTTGAATGGCAGGGAAAAGCCCGAATCGAGGGATGGCTTTGCACAGGATTCATGCTTCAAGTGGCCCTGATATACTTTACTTCTGCCTGGAGCAAATCCGGAGAAAGCTGGAGCGATGGAACTGCCGTGTGGCTTGCATTAAATATCGACACTTACACCAGTGACCTTGGACGCATTTTATTACGTTTCCCTGCCTTGCTATCCGCATTAACCTACACAACTTTGACAGTAGAGTGGATAGGCCCACTTCTCCTGCTGGCCGGGCCCTGCGCGCCCCTCAGGCAGTTGGGCTGCTGGATACTGATAAGCTTACAACTTGGATTACTCATATTCATGGATCTGGGATTGTTTCCACTTGTCTCCATAGTAGCACTGATCGCAATCACACCAACGTGGAAAACACCACTCCCTGATGAATCGAGTGGCCACACTCCATCGAATCGATTGATATTGCAATTGGTGGCGGCATTTTTTGTGTCTCTCATGTTAATTTGGCAAATAATGTTGATCACGCGCGCGTTCAGTTCCAACTCGGCTTTGGCGAAAATGCCTGAGCCACTTCAATGGCTTTTAAAAACAACACGCCTTGCCCAATCATGGTCCATGTTTTCCCCTGACCCACCTGATAGCGATGGATGGTTCGTTCTCGAATACCAGAGGGGCTCCAAAAATAATGCAGTCGATTTATTGAAACCAACAAAACCTTTATCTTTGGAAAAAACATCATCACAAAAGAACATGCTCGATTCAGACCGTTGGAAAGAGTGGTTTAATAAAACACACAGCCGAGGATTAAGCTGGAGGCAAACCATGCGTTACTTTCAAAAACATCACACGATCAGCAGCCCGGCTGAGGTCACTGAGACTAGAACACATTTGCAACTTTGGTTTATTGAAGAATCTGCTTTGACTCCTGAACGTGCTCCAAAACGTCATTTGCTTATTAGACATTCGCAACCATCCTCCGATTCAGACCATTGATAACATCCACCGCATCCAACGGTCTGCAAACAGAGTGATAACAACTGCAAAACAGGCTGCAGCAAACATCAAAGCCCCCCACTCAAAAATCACAAGGCGAGATACAAAAGTGCGACGGCATCCCAAATAGTGAAAGGTTTCGAATTCATCGCTGCGTAATCGCACCGAAAGGAAAAAAATCATCGATGCCATACCGAATACAGTGCACCCAATCAGCAGGTAATTAAGATCCATGAATTGCTTGATCCGGATCACCCAGGCCATCATGGACTCCACAACTTCCAATGGACGAATGAGCTGCAGTCGATTTGATGAATGGTTAAACTCCCCCATCAACAAGGTTGCTGATTTGACACTGGAGGGCCATATCAGCAATGCCGTGATTGGGAGCTCATCCATGGCTGAGTGAAAGTGAAATGTCTGCTGGTTTTCTTGGTTGATTTCAAGGTAAGGAAGGACAGAAGCGCTTGCCGTCACCACCCCGTCCTTCGTTTGCAAAATCTTATCCGCTTGGTCATCGGACGAAGAAAGATTCTCATGCCCGTGTCCGAGTCCTTCCATGATCCAGTGGGTTTTCAAATCCACAAAAATTGCATGATCATCGGGAGTTCCGGTCGGCATGAATACCCCTGACACTTTCATCTTCAATGGATAATCACCTGCCAGATTGAACACATTGGAAGCATCGGACATTAAACTCATACCGGGACCGAGCCCCAGCGACTCAGCGACCTCCGAACCTAGCACACACTGCCCAAGTTGAACAAACGTGCCCCCTTCCTGTATTTGCATGCTCCGAGCTTCGAAATATTCAAGCGTAGTACCTACAATGGGCCTTGAAAATGCCGTGAACCCAAGAGCCAAAGGAACCGATGCACCTCGGTTTCTGGCCATGAGCGCATGCCATTCTTGAACAGGAAATGTATCCTGAATATCCGCCTGAAAATAAAGAGCATGAAGTGTCAGGTCGTATTCATTGCCCTTGACTCCGAGTACCAGCGGCGTATCGATTGCCCTCGCTCTGACAGAATGTTCAAATAATCGAGTCAAATGCCCCAGACACATGGGCAGGGCAAAAATCATCGTCAAGCTGCACCACAAAACTAATGATTTACCCTTGTTATAGACAAGGTATCGCCAAACAAAGAAGAGCACATGACGATTCATATGGTCTTCGCTTTAACGGAGGTTTTGGATTGAAAGTCTGCAAAGTCAATGACACGGTCAAATCCCTCAATCAAACTACGATCGTGAGTCACCATAATTAACGTGGCACCTTGCTGAGTGATTTCGCTTAACAATAAATCTCTCACCAATATCTTGTTATCAGGATCCAGATTGCCAGTAGGTTCGTCGGCGATGACTAATCCAGGCTTCAATAACAGCGCCCGGGCAATGGCTGTACGTTGGCGTTCTCCCTGAGATAACTTGCCGGGGCAACGGTGTTTCAGGGATACCAAACCCAAGCGATCCATCAATGACGAAACTCTTGCCTTCATATTCACTCTGGAGGAGCTAGAAATTTCAGAGAGACGCCAGGGAGTAAGAATATTCTCCTCTACATTAAGGTATTCAATGAGCTTGAAATCTTGAAATACATAGCCAATGGAGCGCTGACGCAAGGCACGCCGCTGATTACCATTGAGCTTGGCCAACAATGTTTCACCGAGCTGAACATCCCCCTTGTCAGCCTGTTCAATTCCTGTGAGCAGTTTTAAAAAAGTGGTCTTACCTGAACCGCTTGGGCCAACAATCGCAGCAGAGACGCCCGATTTGAGGTGTAGCTGAGGCACCGATAATTCGAACCCCGAATAAGCCCAGCGGAAAAGGAGATTTTCAATGAGAATGTCCATTCATCGATAATAGCAAGAAACCTGTTTTCAATGGCTAATGCACCGTTTCAGTTGTTAACGGTTTGAGAAGAACCAGCTGCTGCGAGTTGTTGAACTTGTTTCAAAAGTTCTGTCGGACTAAATGGCTTTGTCAGATAGTAAGAGGCTCCAGCCTTTTTCGCCTCTTCTGGGTCAAGGGTATGACCACGGGCGGTCAATAAGATGACGGGAATCAGTTTTAATACTGGGTTTTTTTTCAGATTCCTGAGCGCTGTCACTCCGTCCATTCCCGGCATTAATACATCCAAAACAATGACGTTAGGCTTTTGCGCTTCCGCCACCTCTAGAGCTTGCACACCATCGTTAGCTTTTAATATTTCGAAATTCCCCTTTCTCAAAGTGAACTCGATGAATTTAAGCATGTGCGGTTCGTCATCTGCGATAAGGACTCGATATATCATCCGTTTTCCACTAACAAAATAAAGGTTTGATCATCCTTCAGCTGATCTTCGCTGGAGGTTCCCAAAAATTTTTCAAGGGAGGACTGAAATGCTGCTGCTTTCTGATCGACCCCTCGTGCATCCTGAAACCAGTGAACGAGTCTTTTTTGACCTAACAATTCGTTGCCCACCATTTGTGTTGTCGTCTCTACAATGCCATCGGTGTACATCAAAACACGCAGCCCTTTGGGAACTTCAATCTCCAATTCTTCCAACTCAGGCCGTTTGACCACACCGAGCGGAAGACCTTCCGGCGAGAGAGAAGTTACCGGCATTGTCTCGTCCTTCGCCGTTAACAGTAGGGGGCAATGACCTGCGTTACTGATACGCATGATGCGCTGCCTCAAATCGCAATAAGCGATTTGAGCGGTGATGAACATATCTACACCCGAGAGGTCTTGGAACATGGACCGGTTCAATTTCCCCATCAGCTCAGCGGGATGTTCAAACAATTCGGTTGATGAACGAACGAGGCTTCTGAAGATGGCAGCAAATATGGAGGCCGGTACACCTTTTCCCATGACATCAGCAATGACAAGTAATACTTTGTCAGGATACGTCTCATGGTAAATAACATCAAAAAAATCACCGCTGACATTTCTCGAAGTGTTACATTTTCCTGCAATTGTGTATCCCTCTAATTGCGGCCACTTTGATGGGAGCAGGGAAGCCTGAATATCCTGCGCAATTTCGAGTTCTTTGGAAATTTTACCAAATTCGATTCGCTCTTCTTGTCGAGAGACATTGACCAACTGCAATGCCAGAAAGTGGGCGAATGTATGCATGACATTGGTTTGAGCCGATGTAAAAGGGTCCTCAGATTCGCTGGAGCCCACGCTCAAAACACCAATCATTTCTTCGCCGATGATGATTGGGTGCACTTGAATGAACTTCGAATTGAATGCGTTCAATGGATCGCCCTCATCCAATTTTTCCAAATCAGTGTTTCTTAGAATATCCTTGCGAATCACAATACTCTGAGCCTCGAGAAAATGCTTTGTTTTGTCTGCATTCCAATCAAGTGGTGGCGGATCAAGCGAATCTGATGAACACGAGTAGGTGTGGATGAGGCTCCAATCCTCGTCGCATGTACGAAAAAGATAACCATTGGCTCCCATGATTGGAATTAATTGTTTAAGAAGCCTGTCTGCAAAATTTTTGATGTCACCTTGTTTGCCCAGCTCAGTACCGAATTGAAAAATTGCCGACAGACTTTCGTAGCATGAAAATAATTCTTCCTGTGTCAAATTCAAGGCCTCCTCGGTTTCATCAAGCTGGCTTTCAAGAGTCATGAGGCGGTCCTGCCACTTTTTCTCCTCCTCTTTGAATTCGCTTACTAGCGTTCTATTCTTGCGCAAGATCAATCGATTCGAATGCGTTCCCCGCAGGTAATCTGAATCATCCACTAATTGCTGAATGATGTACACGCCACGTCCATCCTCACTGCTTTCAGACGGGAGGCTGGGAGAAATTGGCCAACTAAAGCCCTGCGTGTGATCATGAACAAGAACCTCCACGTAATCCGGACGCACCATGACCTCGATGGCTATTTGATGAGGAGTCTCGTTTGTGTCGATTTTGCAATGTAAGACAGCATTGTTGACTCCCTCCTGAATGGCTACTTCCCAAGCACTGCATTCGTTCTGATCGAAACCACAATTATCCAAGAACGCAATCACTCGCCTTATCGGTGTAATGGATGCGTCTACATCGCATTCGAACTGAACGAAAAAGGATGGTAATACTTCGCGATGCATCAATGACATCCTTGTGATAAAAGCTACTGTCTGGTGATTTCCAGGAGTCGGTGAAGTCGGGTCAGCTCCAAAACTTGTTCAACTATTGGTGTCGGGTTCATGATCCGAACCAAACCGCTCTGCTGACACATGACTTTGTGAAGTGCAATCAGCGTTCCTAGACCGCTACTGTCGAGGATGCGGACTTCGGACATGTCTATATCCAGAGCTTGATGCTCAGGGCGGATTCGACGGCGAATATCATCTTTGACAGCCGCTGCGTTGGCAGAGGTGAGTTCTTGGATCCCCAAGACGAGAATGCGTTCGCTAGTTGATTCAAACTCCATATTGGTTGCGGGTGAAAGGCCCAATCATTAGAAAGGTTATTCTCCGACAAATAAATGTGGCGGTCAAAGGTTAATATTAACTTCAACATTAGAGCTTGCCTAGCAAGATGCGCAACTCTAGGGTTTTTTCATCCTTTATGTCTCCTTTTTCCGCAGAAATCATTGGAACAATGATCCTTGTCCTGCTGGGCAATGGCGTTGTAGCTGGCGTGGTCCTCAAAAAAACCAAAAGTAATAATGCTGGCTGGATGGTCATCACCGCAGGCTGGGGAATGGCGGTGACCATGGCTGTTTATCTCGTGGGAGCCATCAGCGGCGCCCACCTTAATCCGGCAGTAACGGTTTCGCTGGCCCTGATTGGCCACGGAGATTTCGGTTGGAACCAAGTTCCCGGCTATATTTTGGCCCAATTAATCGGTGCAATCCTGGGGTCAATACTCGTATGGCTGACCTACTTACCACATTGGAAAGAAACTACCGATCAAAGCGCCAAACTTGCCGTTTTCAGCACATCACCAGCGATCAGGGACAAACCCAAGAATCTGATCGCGGAAATTATTGGCACTTTTGTTCTGGTCCTCGGAGTTTTGACAATTTTAAGACCAGAAAATCTTGTTCCCGGATCAGGCTTCGACAGAGGGTTCGGGCCCCTTCTGGTAGGGCTACTGGTTCTATCAATCGGCCTCTCATTGGGTGGTCCTACAGGGTACGCAATTAATCCGGCTCGGGATTTGGGCCCCCGTATTGCACACGCCATTTTGCCCATTCACGGTAAAGGCGACAGCGATTGGTCTTATGCCTGGGTGCCCATTGTGGGCCCTGTCATAGGGGGGGCAATTGCCGCTTTCGTCTTCAAATGGCTTTGGACTATCACTCCAACCCCATAAAGCTCAACAAGCATCTCATGAAATATATTTTAGCTCTTGATCAGGGAACAACCAGTTCTCGCGCGCGAGAACTGGTTGTTCCCTGATCAAGAGCTAAAATATATTTCATGAGATGCTTGTTGAGCTTTATGGGGTTGGAGTGATAGTCCAAAGCCATTTGAAGACGAAAGCGGCAATTGCCCCCCCTATGACAGGGCCCACAATGGGCACCCAGGCATAAGACCAATCGCTGTCGCCTTTACCGTGAATGGGCAAAATGGCGTGTGCAATACGGGGGCCCAAATCCCGAGCCGGATTAATTGCGTACCCTGTAGGACCACCCAATGAGAGGCCGATTGATAGAACCAGTAGCCCTACCAGAAGGGGCCCGAACCCTCTGTCGAAGCCTGATCCGGGAACAAGATTTTCTGGTCTTAAAATTGTCAAAACTCCGAGGACCAGAACAAAAGTGCCAATAATTTCCGCGATCAGATTCTTGGGTTTGTCCCTGATCGCTGGTGATGTGCTGAAAACGGCAAGTTTGGCGCTTTGATCGGTAGTTTCTTTCCAATGTGGTAAGTAGGTCAGCCATACGAGTATTGACCCCAGGATTGCACCGATTAATTGGGCCAAAATATAGCCGGGAACTTGGTTCCAACCGAAATCTCCGTGGCCAATCAGGGCCAGCGAAACCGTTACTGCCGGATTAAGGTGGGCGCCGCTGATGGCTCCCACGAGATAAACAGCCATGGTCACCGCCATTCCCCAGCCTGCGGTGATGACCATCCAGCCAGCATTATTACTTTTGGTTTTTTTGAGGACCACGCCAGCTACAACGCCATTGCCCAGCAGGACAAGGATCATTGTTCCAATGATTTCTGCGGAAAAAGGAGACATAAAGGATGAAAAAACCCTAGAGTTGCGCATCTTGCTAGGCAAGCTCTAATGTTGAAGTTAATATTAACCTTTGACCGCCACATTTATTTGTCGGAGAATAACCTTTCTAATGATTGGGCCTTTCACCCGCAACCAATATGGAGTTTGAATCAACTAGCGAACGCATTCTCGTCTTGGGGATCCAAGAACTCACCTCTGCCAACGCAGCGGCTGTCAAAGATGATATTCGCCGTCGAATCCGCCCTGAGCATCAAGCTCTGGATATAGACATGTCCGAAGTCCGCATCCTCGACAGTAGCGGTCTAGGAACGCTGATTGCACTTCACAAAGTCATGTGTCAGCAGAGCGGTTTGGTTCGGATCATGAACCCGACACCAATAGTTGAACAAGTTTTGGAGCTGACCCGACTTCACCGACTCCTGGAAATCACCAGACAGTAGCTTTTATCACAAGGATGTCATTGATGCATCGCGAAGTATTACCATCCTTTTTCGTTCAGTTCGAATGCGATGTAGACGCATCCATTACACCGATAAGGCGAGTGATTGCGTTCTTGGATAATTGTGGTTTCGATCAGAACGAATGCAGTGCTTGGGAAGTAGCCATTCAGGAGGGAGTCAACAATGCTGTCTTACATTGCAAAATCGACACAAACGAGACTCCTCATCAAATAGCCATCGAGGTCATGGTGCGTCCGGATTACGTGGAGGTTCTTGTTCATGATCACACGCAGGGCTTTAGTTGGCCAATTTCTCCCAGCCTCCCGTCTGAAAGCAGTGAGGATGGACGTGGCGTGTACATCATTCAGCAATTAGTGGATGATTCAGATTACCTGCGGGGAACGCATTCGAATCGATTGATCTTGCGCAAGAATAGAACGCTAGTAAGCGAATTCAAAGAGGAGGAGAAAAAGTGGCAGGACCGCCTCATGACTCTTGAAAGCCAGCTTGATGAAACCGAGGAGGCCTTGAATTTGACACAGGAAGAATTATTTTCATGCTACGAAAGTCTGTCGGCAATTTTTCAATTCGGTACTGAGCTGGGCAAACAAGGTGACATCAAAAATTTTGCAGACAGGCTTCTTAAACAATTAATTCCAATCATGGGAGCCAATGGTTATCTTTTTCGTACATGCGACGAGGATTGGAGCCTCATCCACACCTACTCGTGTTCATCAGATTCGCTTGATCCGCCACCACTTGATTGGAATGCAGACAAAACAAAGCATTTTCTCGAGGCTCAGAGTATTGTGATTCGCAAGGATATTCTAAGAAACACTGATTTGGAAAAATTGGATGAGGGCGATCCATTGAACGCATTCAATTCGAAGTTCATTCAAGTGCACCCAATCATCATCGGCGAAGAAATGATTGGTGTTTTGAGCGTGGGCTCCAGCGAATCTGAGGACCCTTTTACATCGGCTCAAACCAATGTCATGCATACATTCGCCCACTTTCTGGCATTGCAGTTGGTCAATGTCTCTCGACAAGAAGAGCGAATCGAATTTGGTAAAATTTCCAAAGAACTCGAAATTGCGCAGGATATTCAGGCTTCCCTGCTCCCATCAAAGTGGCCGCAATTAGAGGGATACACAATTGCAGGAAAATGTAACACTTCGAGAAATGTCAGCGGTGATTTTTTTGATGTTATTTACCATGAGACGTATCCTGACAAAGTATTACTTGTCATTGCTGATGTCATGGGAAAAGGTGTACCGGCCTCCATATTTGCTGCCATCTTCAGAAGCCTCGTTCGTTCATCAACCGAATTGTTTGAACATCCCGCTGAGCTGATGGGGAAATTGAACCGGTCCATGTTCCAAGACCTCTCGGGTGTAGATATGTTCATCACCGCTCAAATCGCTTATTGCGATTTGAGGCAGCGCATCATGCGTATCAGTAACGCAGGTCATTGCCCCCTACTGTTAACGGCGAAGGACGAGACAATGCCGGTAACTTCTCTCTCGCCGGAAGGTCTTCCGCTCGGTGTGGTCAAACGGCCTGAGTTGGAAGAATTGGAGATTGAAGTTCCCAAAGGGCTGCGTGTTTTGATGTACACCGATGGCATTGTAGAGACGACAACACAAATGGTGGGCAACGAATTGTTAGGTCAAAAAAGACTCGTTCACTGGTTTCAGGATGCACGAGGGGTCGATCAGAAAGCAGCAGCATTTCAGTCCTCCCTTGAAAAATTTTTGGGAACCTCCAGCGAAGATCAGCTGAAGGATGATCAAACCTTTATTTTGTTAGTGGAAAACGGATGATATATCGAGTCCTTATCGCAGATGACGAACCGCACATGCTTAAATTCATCGAGTTCACTTTGAGAAAGGGGAATTTCGAAATATTAAAAGCTAACGATGGTGTGCAAGCTCTAGAGGTGGCGGAAGCGCAAAAGCCTAACGTCATTGTTTTGGATGTATTAATGCCGGGAATGGACGGAGTGACAGCGCTCAGGAATCTGAAAAAAAACCCAGTATTAAAACTGATTCCCGTCATCTTATTGACCGCCCGTGGTCATACCCTTGACCCAGAAGAGGCGAAAAAGGCTGGAGCCTCTTACTATCTGACAAAGCCATTTAGTCCGACAGAACTTTTGAAACAAGTTCAACAACTCGCAGCAGCTGGTTCTTCTCAAACCGTTAACAACTGAAACGGTGCATTAGCCATTGAAAACAGGTTTCTTGCTATTATCGATGAATGGACATTCTCATTGAAAATCTCCTTTTCCGCTGGGCTTATTCGGGGTTCGAATTATCGGTGCCTCAGCTACACCTCAAATCGGGCGTCTCTGCTGCGATTGTTGGCCCAAGCGGTTCAGGTAAGACCACTTTTTTAAAACTGCTCACAGGAATTGAACAGGCTGACAAGGGGGATGTTCAGCTCGGTGAAACATTGTTGGCCAAGCTCAATGGTAATCAGCGGCGTGCCTTGCGTCAGCGCTCCATTGGCTATGTATTTCAAGATTTCAAGCTCATTGAATACCTTAATGTAGAGGAGAATATTCTTACTCCCTGGCGTCTCTCTGAAATTTCTAGCTCCTCCAGAGTGAATATGAAGGCAAGAGTTTCGTCATTGATGGATCGCTTGGGTTTGGTATCCCTGAAACACCGTTGCCCCGGCAAGTTATCTCAGGGAGAACGCCAACGTACAGCCATTGCCCGGGCGCTGTTATTGAAGCCTGGATTAGTCATCGCCGACGAACCTACTGGCAATCTGGATCCTGATAACAAGATATTGGTGAGAGATTTATTGTTAAGCGAAATCACTCAGCAAGGTGCCACGTTAATTATGGTGACTCACGATCGTAGTTTGATTGAGGGATTTGACCGTGTCATTGACTTTGCAGACTTTCAATCCAAAACCTCCGTTAAAGCGAAGACCATATGAATCGTCATGTGCTCTTCTTTGTTTGGCGATACCTTGTCTATAACAAGGGTAAATCATTAGTTTTGTGGTGCAGCTTGACGATGATTTTTGCCCTGCCCATGTGTCTGGGGCATTTGACTCGATTATTTGAACATTCTGTCAGAGCGAGGGCAATCGATACGCCGCTGGTACTCGGAGTCAAGGGCAATGAATACGACCTGACACTTCATGCTCTTTATTTTCAGGCGGATATTCAGGATACATTTCCTGTTCAAGAATGGCATGCGCTCATGGCCAGAAACCGAGGTGCATCGGTTCCTTTGGCTCTTGGGTTCACGGCATTTTCAAGGCCCATTGTAGGTACTACGCTTGAATATTTCGAAGCTCGGAGCATGCAAATACAGGAAGGGGGCACGTTTGTTCAACTTGGGCAGTGTGTGCTAGGTTCGGAGGTCGCTGAGTCGCTGGGGCTCGGTCCCGGTATGAGTTTAATGTCCGATGCTTCCAATGTGTTCAATCTGGCAGGTGATTATCCATTGAAGATGAAAGTGTCAGGGGTATTCATGCCGACCGGAACTCCCGATGATCATGCAATTTTTGTGGATTTGAAAACCCACTGGATCATGGAAGGACTCGGACACGGGCATGAGAATCTTTCTTCGTCCGATGACCAAGCGGATAAGATTTTGCAAACGAAGGACGGGGTGGTGACGGCAAGCGCTTCTGTCCTTCCTTACCTTGAAATCAACCAAGAAAACCAGCAGACATTTCACTTTCACTCAGCCATGGATGAGCTCCCAATCACGGCATTGCTGATATGGCCCTCCAGTGTCAAATCAGCAACCTTGTTGATGGGGGAGTTTAACCATTCATCAAATCGACTGCAGCTCATTCGTCCATTGGAAGTTGTGGAGTCCATGATGGCCTGGGTGATCCGGATCAAGCAATTCATGGATCTTAATTACCTGCTGATTGGGTGCACTGTATTCGGTATGGCATCGATGATTTTTTTCCTTTCGGTGCGATTACGCAGCGATGAATTCGAAACCTTTCACTATTTGGGATGCCGTCGCACTTTTGTATCTCGCCTTGTGATTTTTGAGTGGGGGGCTTTGATGTTTGCTGCAGCCTGTTTTGCAGTTGTTATCACTCTGTTTGCAGACCGTTGGATGCGGTGGATGTTATCAATGGTCTGAATCGGAGGATGGTTGCGAATGTCTAATAAGCAAATGACGTTTTGGAGCACGTTCAGGAGTCAAAGCAGATTCTTCAATAAACCAAAGTTGCAAATGTGTTCTAGTCTCAGTGACCTCAGCCGGGCTGCTGATCGTGTGATGTTTTTGAAAGTAACGCATGGTTTGCCTCCAGCTTAATCCTCGGCTGTGTGTTTTATTAAACCACTCTTTCCAACGGTCTGAATCGAGCATGTTCTTTTGTGATGATGTTTTTTCCAAAGATAAAGGTTTTGTTGGTTTCAATAAATCGACTGCATTATTTTTGGAGCCCCTCTGGTATTCGAGAACGAACCATCCATCGCTATCAGGTGGGTCAGGGGAAAACATGGACCATGATTGGGCAAGGCGTGTTGTTTTTAAAAGCCATTGAAGTGGCTCAGGCATTTTCGCCAAAGCCGAGTTGGAACTGAACGCGCGCGTGATCAACATTATTTGCCAAATTAACATGAGAGACACAAAAAATGCCGCCACCAATTGCAATATCAATCGATTCGATGGAGTGTGGCCACTCGATTCATCAGGGAGTGGTGTTTTCCACGTTGGTGTGATTGCGATCAGTGCTACTATGGAGACAAGTGGAAACAATCCCAGATCCATGAATATGAGTAATCCAAGTTGTAAGCTTATCAGTATCCAGCAGCCCAACTGCCTGAGGGGCGCGCAGGGCCCGGCCAGCAGGAGAAGTGGGCCTATCCACTCTACTGTCAAAGTTGTGTAGGTTAATGCGGATAGCAAGGCAGGGAAACGTAATAAAATGCGTCCAAGGTCACTGGTGTAAGTGTCGATATTTAATGCAAGCCACACGGCAGTTCCATCGCTCCAGCTTTCTCCGGATTTGCTCCAGGCAGAAGTAAAGTATATCAGGGCCACTTGAAGCATGAATCCTGTGCAAAGCCATCCCTCGATTCGGGCTTTTCCCTGCCATTCAAGGCGCTGTGTCATGTCCAATGACCATCGAGCTCCAAGTGGTAGAAACATGGCCCAGAAAAACAATGCGGCAAGTTCTCTGTCTGCTCCATAAAGAACCATAGGGTTACGGATATGCAAAGAATTTATGAAT
>JBDQII010000095.1:0-12965 GCA_040264395.1 Verrucomicrobiota bacterium | reverse complement strand
GTTTATTTATCCATTCCACAACTTGAGAGCCCTTGATCTTGCTCTTACTCGGTGTTAGAAATGCTCTCAAGTCTATTAATATATGCCATTTCTGAAACCACGAGTTGAGCCGATTTTATCTCCTATCATTGGTCTTGTCATTCTGACTGTCGCATCTTTGTTGCTGGGGCAATCACCATCCGATTCAGTCGTCACGACATCTGGAGCCTCCACTGAGGCTGTCGAAGCCGCATCTAATCTCAGTGTCTCACCTGGTTTCAACTTGGACATTTATGCCTCAGAACCTCTTCTGGCAAACCCTGTTAGTCTCGCTTTCGATACCAAGGGGCGATGTTATGTGGTTGAGTCTCACCGGCGGCGTACTTCCGTATATGATATCAGGCGATTTCCAGATTGGTTGGATGCTGATTTTTCCTTCAGCACGGTTGAAGATCGAGCTCAATTTTTGAAAGAAAATCTGTCCGCCGGCAATCCTGCCATTCCGAAAAAATTTATTGTCGACCGCAACAAGGATGGAGTTTTTGACTGGAGGGATCTTGAGGAGGAATCCGAACGCATCGTGCTTTTGGAGGACACGAATCAGGATGGCAAAGCAGAGACATCCAGGGTATTTGCGGACGGATTCAACACGCTTGTTTCTGGCGTAGCCGCGGGCCTTTTGGTTAGGGACAATAAAGTCTGGTTCACGTGTGTGCCCGATCTATGGCAATTGGAAGACTCCAACGATGATGGATCGGCGGATCAACGTTCAATCCTTCATCATGGTTTTGGGGTGCACATTGCCTATGGTGGGCATGACATGCATGGACTTATTATGGGGCCCGATGGACGTATCTACTTCTCGATTGCCGATCGAGGTACGCGTGTTGATCAGGACGGGAAAACCCTGGTAGATTTGCCGCACACTGGAGCGGTGTTTCGATGCCAACCTGACGGATCCGATCTCGAAGTGTTTGCCTACGGTCTTCGTAATCCTCAGGAGTTGGCTTTTGATGCCCAGGGCAATCTATGGACGGTTGACAACAATGGTGACGGGGGAGACAAGGCTCGTTTGGTTTATCTGGTCGAGGGTGGAGACAGTGGTTGGCGTTTGGGGTGGCAGTGGTTGGCCAACATGGGTCCTTGGAAAAATGAGCATCTTTGGGAAACCGGGGAAACGAATGAAGTCAATTACCTGATTCCTCCCATCGCTTATGTGGGTCACGGTCCGGCTGGATTCGCATTTTATCCAGGCACTGGAATGCCCGATATGTTCAAGGATCATTTTTTCCTAGCGGATTTTCCGGGCGGCATTCGTTATTTCAAAGTGGCTCCATATGGCGCTAGTTTTCAAATTCAACATGATCAGGAATACCTTGAGGATAACAGACCTGATCACATGAACGGTAAGCTCCTTTGGGGATTGTCGCCCGTCGACGTGACTTTTGGACCCAAACCTGGCATCTACGTTGCAGACTGGATACAAGGTTGGGAAAAAACCGGGAAAGGGCGCATATTCAGGGTAAGCAGTTCCGAGATGAACTCGGCTGAAGATAACGCCTTCAATGCTCTTTTGGATGGTGGACTCAAAAAATTATCCATCAAGGAACTTGGTCCCATATTATCACACCCAGACATGCGCGTGCGTCAAGAGGCTCAATTTGAGCTGGTGCGGCGATATGAACCACCGACTTCTTCCGTCGTGAAAGTGCTCAGTGGTGCTTTCAACGTAAGTGCTTTAGATGAATTAACACGTGTGGCGCAGGATCGAAAGCAAGACCAAACAGCGCGTTTGCATGCAATTTGGGGATTGGGGCAACTTATACCGGAATTTCGTGATACCGCGGAAATTTTGAAAGGATTATTATATGACTCCGAACCCGAAATCGTCAGTCAATCAGCCAGGGTGCTTGCAGACAGGGGTGTCGTGGGTTACTACAGCGATTACCTGAAATTGATGGAAGATCCAAACCTGCGGATACGTTTTTTTGGGGTCAAGTGGCTGTGGAAAACTCTGGAAGCAGGATTTCAAGAAGTGCAGCACAGCGAAGATACCAAAACATTGGTCAATCTCAGGCAAAATGCACTCGTATTCAATGTGCTGGTTGATAACAGGGGACAGGATAAATATCTTCAACATGCCTGTGTGATGGCACTGATGCAAATCAATGATTTGGCCGGACTGGTGGAAGCAGCTGGAAACGAGAGCGACGATATTCGACTGGGAGCCGTGCTTGCGCTGCGCCGGTTAGAGCGTCAGGAAATTTCCGTTTTTCTCAAAGACAAGAATCACGACATTGTTGTAGAGGCTGCACGTGCCATTAACGATGTGCCCATTGAAGGGGCCCAGCAGCAATTGGCTCAGTTGATTCAGCGTGCTAATCTGCCTGAACCCGCCGTGTCACGCGCCATCAATGCTCAATACCGTTTGGGCAATACTGAAAATGCAGCCTATTTGATTTCATTTGCCCAAGATGAAGAAGCTGACGAGTCATTGAGAGTGCAGGCGATTCTTATGTTAGCCAAATGGGCGAATCCTCCCAGACGAGATTCCATAACTGGGTTGTGGAGACCTCAGCAGCCAAGAGATTTTCGCTCTGCAGCTGTTCCACTACGTCTGGCATTGAGCAAGCTTCTGAATGATGTTCCTGATGCTGTTAAACGGGCTAGCATCGACGCGATGGTTGCTTTGGATTTAAAGGATGAGAGTGAACTATTGATCCAGTTAGTTCAAAACAAGGAAAATGAAGACAGCGTCATCGTGGATGCTGTTGATGCGCTCGCCCGCCTTGAAAGTCCACGGCTGATCGAGGTTTTGACCATGGCGCGAGCGAGTGAGTCTGATGTCATCTACGCTGCAGCCGTGCGACATCAATCCAAACTCAAGCCCGAAGACGCGCTCAAACTATTTAAGATTGACCTAACAAAAAATAGCGTTCAGGTCCAGCAAGCTGCCATCAAAGGCATTGCTTCCCTGAAATCGCCAGAAGCCATTGCTTTGTTAGATCAGTTAATGAGTCAGTTGTTGGATGGTTCTCTGAATTCCTCATTGACCTTGGAACTGGTTGAAGTTGCAGCTAGCTCGAAATCAGAAATCATTCGCCAAAAGTTAAAGACCTACCACGAATCCTTACCAATTGATGATTCATTGGCTGCCTATCGACTCACACTGAAAGGTGGAAATGCGAGTCAAGGCCAGACTCTTTTTCAAGAGCGGCAGGACTTCGGTTGCATGCGGTGTCATGCGTTGGGAGAGCAGGGCGGTAAGGTGGGGCCCAGACTTCGCGACTCAAGCAAGCCTTTGACTCGTGAGCAGATTCTCGAATCCATCATTTATCCCAATCGTCAAATTGCCGAGGGTTATGATGCGGTCATGGTTGACTTGATTGATGGTGAATCGATCAGTGGCGTGCTACACGAGGAAAATACAAATCATTTGGTCGTTCTTTCAGCAGATAGTAAACGGCATGAAATTTCAAAGGACCAAATTGAAAGTCGGCAATCTACCCTTTCGCTTATGCCGGAAGGGTTGGGAGAAATCATGACTCATCGAGAACTGCGCGATATCATCGAATTTTTATCCCAACCATGATCAATAGCCCCAAAGACACGATCGATCATTCGGATGATTTATTTTTTTGGGAAAAGTCTCTGGGCTCGCGGGGTTTTCATTGCCTGTTAGGTATCGACGAAGCTGGAAGAGGTCCTCTTGCCGGCCCCGTTGTGGCCGCTGCTGTGATTTTGCCTTCTGAATGGTATCGAGTGGGATTACCTCCGGATTTGAGCGGTATCCATGATTCCAAAAAATGTAGCCCCAAAAAACGATATGATTTGTTTGAACGAATGACTCATCATCCTATGATCAAATTTGGCATTGCAAAAATTGATGCCGAAGAGATAGACCGCATTAATGTCCTCAAAGCAACACACAAAGCAATGAACAGAGCTGCCTTGCTTGTGAGGCATCCTGTTGCAGACCATGCTCTCGTAGATGGCCTTCCGGTTAATGGATTATCTATCCCGCACACCGCCATAATCAAAGGAGACTCAAAAAGTTATTCCATTGCTGCGGCCAGTATCCTAGCCAAGGAGTACCGGGATCGTCTCATGATTCAATGGGATGCTACTTATCCTGAATATGATTTTGCCAAACACAAAGGCTATGGGACGCGTGCTCATCGTGAGGCAATATTGGCCCATGGCCCTTGTCCGTTGCATCGGGACAGTTTCCTGAGAAATCTTCGTCAGCAACAAACGGTTTTTTCATGGGGACACTGATTCAGAAAATTCGATCTGTTTTTTTTGATGTTCAGCAGCCTGATCATTTACGAAAGGGAAAACAGGGTGAGAAGGTTGCAGAGCGTCATTTATGTCAACGCGGATTAAAGCTTCTAGCTCGAAATTATTCCTCGGGTCGTGGCGAAATCGATCTCATTTTCAGGCAGGATCAATGCATGATTTTTGTCGAGGTCAAAACCCGCTCAGAGGGGCAGTGGTCTCGGCCCGCAGCGGCTGTCAATGCACGCAAGCGCAACCTGATATGCCAGGCGGCCATGGATTATCTCAAACAATTGAATTTTCCGAAATGCCAAGTTCGATTTGATATCGTTGAGGTATTGTTGAACGATGAGGAGGTAATATCCGAGGTGCGGCATTTGCCTAATGCGTTCCCCATGCCGGAGCCATACCGCTACTGATACTTTCCATTATGCCTGAATTACCAGAAGTTGAAATACTGCGCAGGCATCTTGAGCCCCGCATTGTTGGCTATCAGGTTCAGCGAGTGAAGGTCTACAAGAAAAGGATTGTGAGGCCTGATGCAGCCAGCGAATTGGAAAAGGTTATTCAAGATTGTCAGATACTGGGTATCCAGCGGAGAGGCAAATATCTCATCCTCCTCCTGAACTCGGAGTTTGGATCGAATAAAATCCTTATTCATCTGGGGATGACAGGCCGTCTGTTCAGTTTGAAAAAAACGGATGCAATCGATCCACTTCCTCATCTGGCTTTGCATTTGGAATGTGATAAAGGGCAGTTATGCTATGTTGACCCTCGGACTTTCGGGAGATGGTCGCTGGACCTTTCGTGCATCGATCGACTTGGTCCTGAGCCCTTGGATTCTTCCTCTTTTCATGCCAGATACTTAGGCCATCAATTCAGCGCCCGAAAAGCCAAAATAAAGGATATGCTCATGAATCAAACATGTGTTGCGGGGCTTGGCAACATTTACGTTTGTGAAGTGTTGCATGCTGCTGGTCTTCATCCTCTTCTTCCGGTCGGACAAATCAACTCCAACGCGTTGAAAAAACTCTGTCAGTGTATCCGCCGAACACTAAAGTCTGCTTTGAAAATAGGAGAGCGATCAGAGTTGAACCTGCAAGGTGCGGCATCGGGCGATGGTTTCTTCTATTTTGGACGTTTGAATCGAGCCAGTCAAATAATCCAAGAAAGATTTCGAGTTTATGATCGAGAGGATAAGCCGTGTCGGATCTGCAAATGTCTTGTTGAGAGAATCATGATTTCTCAGCGAAGCACTTACTTTTGTCCAAATTGTCAAAAAGCTTGATCATTCATCCAGCTTTGTTTGCATGGGGGAACTTGAGGGGTGAGCACCGAGTTGCCGCGTGCCATCCCAGAAATAAAGAACCCCCGACAGTCCTGTACAAAAACCTGCGCCCAAGATCAGAATGTTTAAAAAGCCCTGCGGCAATTTGGCAAGGACACTCATAATGATTACCATTTGGAGTACGGTGGCGCACTTTCCAACCAGTCTGGGCTTTACCTTGATCTTACCGAAGGTGTAGTGAATGAGTATGAGCCCGAGAATGAGCAATACGTCCCTACTGAGTATCAATGCTGTCAGCCAGATGGGGATACTGGATAGGTAAGGATCGTTATCGAGGCTCAGTAGAATGAATCCTGAAATCAGTAACATCTTGTCCGCCAGAGGGTCCAGAACCGTTCCAAGCTCACTGATTTGATTGTATTTTCTGGCGATGAAACCGTCAATCGCATCGCTTAGCGCGGCCAGGCCAAATAATCCCAGGGCACCGACTCTCAGCCATTCATTTCCTCCGTGCACATAATACAGAACCACCACAATAAAGGCTGGAACGATCAATATGCGAAGAATAGTGATTTGATTGGCTATGGTCATTTCAACCGGGGGGCCATTGCAACGCTCGTCCGCCCAGAATGTGGCAATGCAAATGTGGAACCGATTCTCCTCCGTCTGGCCCGTTATTGATCACCAATCTAAATCCGTTCTCCAGTTTTAACTCTCGAGCAATCTCAGCTGCTTTCAGCATCAGATGGCCTATCAACGATTGGTCTTCAGCGCTTGCTGCGCCAACTCGTGGGATTGGCTTTTTAGGGATGACAAGTACATGCGTTGGTGCTGCAGGATTGATGTCTCTGAACGCCAGCACTTGATCGTCTTCGAAGACAATGTCAGCGGGGATCTTACGCTGGATGATTTTTTCAAACAAAGTCATGCTGATTGGTTATCTTATGCATGCACCACCAATGAGCAATCTGAATTGGCATTACGGTTAAAACATTCCCTGATGAATGCTATCAGTTGATCATTCAAGTCCTGACACTTTCTGCTCCATCTCCGAGCGCCTAGTTGGTTCTTAACGCATGCTTTCAAACCGTGGATCCAAAGCACGCAAGGGGGTTCATTAGTTAATGTTCTGGAAAGCTCATTGCGTAAGCATTGAAACATCATGAGTTCAAAGCCATGGTCCTTGCGTCCCAACCAATCTGCGATATCCTTTTTTTCGACCCTTGCAGATGCCATTACCTCGGATTGCGGCAAAGCCAGATCCAAACCAAATCCTTTGAGAACTTGCTTCAGGACTTCCGCAAATTCCTCGAAGGAAACCAATTGTTTGCCTAATTCATCCCGGAGATAAACAATAACACCCTGATTGATGTTCTTCATTAGTTCGGGATCCATCCATGAAGAGGTCTCACCAAGGAGTTCCACCGTCATCAATTCCACCGAACAAGGAAGGTTATTCCCACCTTCAAGTTCCAGAACGACACAATCGGGGTTGAGTTGAATCATTATCTGATTTCCAATTTTTGAACTTCATGAACAAATTCTGTCGCTTCTGCAAATCGACGGTATACGCTCGCAAATCTAACATACGCAACCTGATCGACGACTCGGAGGCCATTCATGATTCTTTCTCCGATGACCATGCTGGGAACCTCACGCTCATATTCATCCATGATGCTGTTGTAGATGCGATCGATGAGTTCCTGCACGAGCTGCTGACTGACTGGACGTTTTTCACACGCTCGATACAGTCCTGCAGCAAGTTTATCTTTGCCAAAGAGTTCTCTTCGTCCATCTCGTTTGATGACCATGAGGATTTCCCGTTCCACCTCCTCGTAAGTTGTAAATCGATGCCCGCAATCCAGGCATTCACGGCGTCGACGAATCACAGCTCCTTCCTTGGAAGACCTGGAATCCACAACTTTGTCATCAAGACAATTACATTTTGGACACTTCATGCCATAAACCCACAGCAAACTGTATGCCTAATTAGTTAATATACCAGATATTGGGGTGTCAAGTACTGCCAATCACTAATAGTCTATCAGGAATTCAAATGGACTCTCACGAATCAGCAGTGGGTGGGCGGTCATGAAGCAAACCAATATTCCATTTTTTGCAAAAAAGCCGCAGGAATTAAATCCCGCGGCTTGTGTATTAAAATGAATGGAATTCCTGAAACTTATTTTTCGCTCTTGGCAGCTGGCGAATCGTTATTTTTCTTTATGTATTCATCTACTTTATCTTTTTTGATGACTTCAATCTTGGCTCCATTTTTGAGTTCTTCAGCCGATGGGACCTTGATGATATCGCTAGTGATGGGAGCTGCTTTTTTTGGTTTTGGCGTTTCCTCGATACCAAGTAATTCTACTTCAAACAAAAGCGTGGAATTCGGGGGTATGCTGCGGTTGCCGCCGTTTCCATATGCCAGATCTGATGGAATAAAAAGTTGCCACTTGGATCCTACCTTCATTAGTTGTAAAGCTTCGGTCCATCCTTTAATGACGCCGGTGACGTTGAAAGTTGCCGGTTGGTTTCGTTTGTAAGAACTGTCAAATTCCTTCCCATCTATGAAAGTTCCCTTGTAATGGACTCTTACCTTGTCGGACGCGGTGGGAATTGGGCCTTCACCTGCATGGATGACCTTGTATTGCATGCCGCTGCCTAAGGTCTTGACACCTTCTTTGGTCTTGTTTGCCTCCAAAAATGCCCCACCTTCAGCCGCGTTTTTTTGAGCCACCTTTTCCTGCTCAGCATTCCTCTGTGCCCGGACCACGTCGCCCACCTCTTTGGTTGTCGCCTGGATTTCCTGATCACTCATCAAAGACTCACCGCTCAGGAAGTCTCTCATTCCCTGCAGGAACATATCGAGATCCACATCCAGATTGTTTTGCTTCAGATTTCTGGCGTAGTTTGCTCCCAAACCATATCCGAAACGTTTTTTCTGATCTTTCAGATCATCTTTGTTTGCCGCATTCGCAATCATCGTCGCAAGTCCGGTCATGATTAACATGTTAATAATAAACTTCATATGGATCTACTTTTAAATACGTTTCCGCTTTTGGTGACAACGTTTGATATCGTACACATAGCATTACAAATCAGAATCGTCTAGGGTTTTTGTACTCCACACTACTCGGATTAGAATGCGCAACATGTCATGACATAGTTGCATTTTGAGGGTTAGCGAAATGTTTGTTCCATGACGGTCGCTATTTCAGGATCTAGTTTGTTATGAGAGTCAGTAAACTTAAAAAAAAACGAAAACCCACGTCAACTGACTTCTCGCTTTGCATGGACTTGAGATTGTGGTTTGATGAAATTCACCCATGGAATGGTTGGCTTTCATCTTTTTAATGCTGCTGGCGCTCGCTCTCTTCTGGCGCTTACCAGGTGTCAGTGCTGCTTTGCGCTGGACGTTCCTTGTTCTTTTGGCCGGCACTGTGATTGGTGCCTGGCAATGGAACAAAGGATGGGCTTCCAAATTTCAGGCGCATCAAGTCTTTCACGAGAAACTTCCTTCTGAAGGGGGACCTCACGGTTATGTGAGTTCAGATACGTGTCATTCCTGCCATCCAGATCAGTATGAGAGCTGGCACGCAAGCTATCACCGCACGATGACGCAATATGTCGAAAAGGAGAGCGTCATGGCGGATTTCGAAAAGGTTTCTCTATCTTACTACGGCAGACCCGTGGAGATTGAGTGGGATAATGGAGAGCTCTGGGTCACCATGGATGATCCCAAATGGCTGTATGCAACCCCAATCGAAACCCTGAAAACATCCAACCATCCACCTCTCTCCACCCGCAAACGTCTTGGCCTGATGACTGGATCGCACCACATGCAGGTTTATTGGATGTCCTCAGGCCATGGTAATTCACAGGATATTTTCCCGTTATGCTACCTCAAAGAAGAACAACGCTGGGTGCCTTTCAAAGATACTTTTCTGAGAGATCCCGCCATGTCTCATTATGACCAGAAGTGGAATGGCAATTGTATTGAATGTCATGTGACTGTGGGGCAGCCCAGACCCGTCTCGCCTCTCGCAACCAAAACGAAGTCGGCTGAATTAGGTATCGCTTGCGAAGCTTGTCATGGACCTGGCGAGAGGCATGTGAAAATGAACAAAAACCCAGCACGCCGATACAAATTGCACCAATCGGAAGAATCAGATCCGACTATAGTTGACCCTCAAGATTTAGATCATGAACGTTCCTCCATGGTTTGCGGGCAGTGTCATGGGATTCACTGGATTTCAGATTCCAAAGACTATTACTTAAACGGCATCAAATTCCGCCCGGGTGGCCTGCTCAATCAAAATAAAAAACCCGTCCGTGCTGCTCATCTCGATGAACAGCCGTGGTTAAAAGCGTCTCTGAAGGCAAATCCAAGGTTTTTGCGTGATCGTTATTGGTCCGATGGAATGGTTCGAGTAGGAGGCAGGGACTATACTGCAATGGTCGAATCACCCTGCTATCTGAAGGGGGAGTTGTCGTGCTTATCTTGTCACCAGATGCACCACCCTCAGCCAGGGTCAAGTGAGATGGATCTTTGGCTTGACGATCAGGTGAAATCTGGAATGGATTCGAATGAAGCATGTCTCCAGTGTCATGAAGGTATGCGAGATAATTTATCGGAACACACCCATCACACTGCCAATTCCACAGGAAGTTCATGCTACAATTGCCATATGCCTCACACTACTTATGGTTTGTTGAAAGGCATTCGAAGCCATCAAATAGATGCTCCATCAATCAAGGTCAATTTGGAAACAGGTCGCCCTAATGCATGTAACCTCTGTCACCTTGATCAAACCATCGAGTGGAGCGCAGATTATCTGGAAAAGTGGTATGGCCAGCCCAAACCCGCTTTGAATTCGGAAAACCAAAGGATTGCAGCCTCAGTCCTTTGGCTGCTGAAAGGGGACGCCGGACTCAGAGCACTCATCGCCTGGCATTACGGTTGGAAAGATGCTCAAGGCGCATCAGGCACCAGCTGGCAAGTGCCAATCCTTGCACGTTTGTTAGAGGATCCTTATTCCGCCGTACGTTTCATTGCGGGGCGCAGCCTGCGATCTTACACCGGCTTGGAAGATCTGGACTTTGATTTTCTGGACGAAGCAAGCAACTTGAGGGCTTCTGTCGAGGAGGCTTTGGTCGCGTGGAAAACCAATCAGAAAGCAGAGAACCAAATGACTGAACCTCAGCGTGTCCTTTTCAAATCCTCGTCAGAGTTTGACGAGCAGTTAATACGCGCGATGCTTTCCAAAAGAGTGAACCGCAGCATGGATTTGCAGGAATAGCGCAACTGTTTGCGTTTTACTTTTCCATTTGACTGATCACTGTTTCCCACAAGGGCTCATTGATCAGTGCTTTTTCCAGAGCTGCTATTTCAGTCGTGCCCTCACTAGCATATTCCAATTTGAGTGGCAGTTGAACTGCAAGGCGATTACGATACTCACCCTCCAACGACTCGTAACTTACAGACCCGCCCAGATGATATGTCAGAACGCATATTGCCAGCAGGTTAAGACCTAAATGATGCATCAAAGCATCTGAAGTGAAAAATGGATCCATGATGGCGCGGGTGCCACTGATGGGCGTCTTTTCAGCATTGTCATCCACGCATATATTCAGATGGGATCCGCAGGGAGTATTACCGTGAGTTTTTATTGTGATCCTGACAGCAGAATTCTCTGGTACATAAAGTAACAGATTTTGAACGATCAAATCATGGAGTTTCTGGAATCGCAGTGGTTCCGAGTAGATAGCAGGAATGGAATCGCAGCTCGGGATGTTGAGAGCTATATTCTTCTGTTCGAATTGGACAACGTATGAATCGACTGCTTTTTTGAGTGAGCTGTCTGATTCAATGTTGGTTGCATTTTCAGCATTTGGACCATCCTTACTGGCAAATTCTTCTAATTGAAGCACGTCGATGACTCGTCGAATTTGTTCGCGAGTCTGCATGTAAAGTTTTCGATATAAATTTGGATTGTTCAACTCGGTCATCTGCAAATCCTCGACACTTGGGTTGAGTGAATCCAATTCCATGAAGCCTCGTGCGGCATCCACTGTATTGCGATACAGATGACTGATTCCCGAAGCCAGCACTGTAAGGCCCACGATACGGTCCAGGACAAGGGTTTTGTGCATTGCCGTGAATTTCTGGCGCATTAAATGTTCACGTTCATTGTGCACCAAAAAGAATTCCATGGCTCGGCGAAGCGTGATCTCCAAATCAGCCACATCCCATGGCTTGGAAATATATTTATAGATTGCGCCCGTGTTGACCGCGTCGATTGCCGCATCAAAATCACTGTAGGCAGTGACCAGAATGCGTATGACGTTGGGGCGAATGGTTCTTACTTTCTCCAGCAACTGCACCCCTTTTTCGCCGGGCATTCTCTGGTCTGTGAGAAGAATGCCTATCTCATCCTGATGCTCCTCAAAAATACGGAATCCATCCTTTGCGTTGGTCGCAATAAAAATACGGAAATTGTTGCCCAAGGCTCGCTGAAAATATTTCAGAGACTTTTCTTCATCATCCACGTAAAGGATAGCAAACTTCTTGTAATCGTATAGATCGGTCATTGGTGAGCGTGTTTAGAGGGTGGATTCAATGTCGTTTCTTCCATGCATCATGCAATTCAAATCGGGGAAATCCAAGTCAAATTCCGTATATAAATTACTCTTTGTATTTACTTTGATAGTAGCCTGATGGTGCTCCATGATTTTGTAGCAGATACTCAAACCAAGTCCCATTCCACTGCCGACATCCTTGGTGGTATAAAATGGATCGAAGATCCTGGCCATATGTTCGTCTTCGATACCAGTGCCGTTGTCACGTATCAATAAATGGATTCGATCTTCTTTTCGGAAGCCTCTGATTTTTATGCCGGGACCTTCGTTGTTTGTATCGTAAGTCTTTGCACCCAATGAGTCAGAGGCATTTTGCAATATATTTACAACGACCTGAATCAATTGATTTTCGTTTCCGTCAATCGTTAAATCTGAACTCACATCAGTGTCCATATGAATGTGTTTGACTTCGTTGCTCAGCAGTTTGAGAGATTTGGTGACCACTCTTTCCAGACTGGTATCGAACTTATGCTCGCTGTCTGGATGGCTGAATCCTCGCAGGTCCTGGACGATGTCGGAAACTCGTGTGATGCCCTCTTCTACATCTCTAACTATATCCTGATATTCATCACGTTCATCTTCGGGCAGTTGATTGACAAATTCCCGTAAAGTATAGGCTCCGGTTTTTGCGAAATTGAGTGGGTTGTTGATTTCATGTAAAATGCCAGCACTCATTTTGCCCAGTGATGCCATTTTCTCGGACTGAACCAACATGGTTTCTGTATCCTTTAATTCGTCCAGAGTTGATTCCAATTTCTTTTTCTGCCGTTTAAGGGTG
>JBDQII010000094.1:0-13004 GCA_040264395.1 Verrucomicrobiota bacterium | reverse complement strand
TTGGCAGTTCGGGAGTGTTTAAGGGCAAGGACAGTCATACAGAAAGGCTCGGATTCATCTCCCTTGCGAACGCGGCCCATGTCCATGAATTCCTGGTGGGAAATCTTCAAGTTGTTAGCAAACTTGTGGGCGGCATATTGCACCAGATCACTTGTGAAACGGTCATGACCAGCCTCCACTGGTGTGTGGGTGGTGAATATGCATTCCTTGGTGGTTGCTTTTCTGGCATCTTCAAGGGTATGGCCAGTGGCCATTTTCTCACGCATCAATTCGAGCGTCAGGAATGCTGCATGACCTTCATTCATATGGAAGACGGAAGGCTGAATATCGAGAGCGCGCATGAGTCTCACACCGCCGACACCCAAAAGCATTTCCTGCATGATGCGTGTTGTACTGTCGCCACCATAAACCCGCAGTGTAAGTTCCCGATAATGCTCTTCATTTTCAGGTAGATCAGTGTCCATGAGGTAAATAGGAATGCGTCCCACATTCACCTTCCAGACTTTGAATTTTACCTGGCTGGTCGCAATTTGAATCATGCAGGTGAGGTGTTCACCTTTTGCATCAAGGACCGCTTCCATGGGCAAATTCCGGGGATTGAGACGAGAGTAGTATTCCGTCTGCCAGTTTTCCTCATTGATCGTTTGCATGAAGTAGCCCTGTCTGTAGAAAAGACTGACGCCAACAAATGGAAGCCCCAGATCACTTGCAGATTTTGCGTGATCCCCTGCAAGAATACCCAGCCCACCTGCTGCGATTGGAAGTGTTTCATGCAAGCCAAACTCTGCTGAGAAATAAGCGACAGGTTTTCCCTCAAGTTTTTGAGCGTTCTGCGCTGCCCAGGTATCACGCTCTTCCATGTAGGCATTGAATCGTTTCAATACGTCTCGAACATCTGCCGCGAAAGCAGGTTCCTGGAGGCGTGTTCTTAATTCGTAGTCCGAAACCTCATGCAATACAGCAACTGCATTGTGGTAGAGGTTTTGCCACGCGCGAGGTGATAGCCTTTGGAATAATTCCTGGGCTTCCTGATTCCAGGTCCACCACAAATTACGAGCTAACCGGTTCAGCCCGTGTATCAGATCAGTCAATTCCGCTGAAGTCAGCGGTTCAGTTTTCATAGTCCAAGTTCAAGTTTAAGGTTAAAAAAAAACGGTATCCCCCGGTTTGGAAGAAACCGACACCTGAGCAAAGACAAAAAGGTCTGATTTTGCAATCTTATGTTTGTGGACTTTTCAAATTGAACGCTTCTCTCCTGATTCCTAGTGGAAATAGGGTGGGAGAACCTTAGATCGGATGATCCTGTTCCTCCCGGCGTTCCTTTTGTAAGCCTCATTTTTTCGTCATTACGGTAGGGTCAAAGTTTGTCGAAGGAGATGCATTGAAAGTATGATAAAACTCAATGAGACGTCCAATCGCGAACTGTCGTAGACTACAGAAAGGCAAGCGTGTGCGTTTTTCATGAACAGCTTAAAAAGCTCAAAATCGACCTTGGATAGATCCGACCTGATGCTTTGACAACCTCAGTGGATGATGGCAGCCTTCTAAATGTGAAGTTCTTGAAAATCTGCCTAATCATAAAATTTTTTCGGATAATGGTGGTCGCAGTTTTACTGTCTGGTCTGTCTGGATTTTTACACGGAGCAGATCGAGTTTCGAACCAGACTTTGAACTTTCCAGACAAACCACCTGCTGCTGACTACGCCTTGGAGAATGCTTTTCCGGGGCTCAGGTTCTCCAATCCTGTTGCGATCGTTCAAATGCCCGATTTTGAAGATCGTGTGTTTGTTGTTGAGAAAGCGGGGCGCATCAGGATGGTCACTTTGGGAGAGCAGATCGAACGTTTTACCTTCATGAGTTTGACGGATCGAGTCAGATCAGGGGGAGAACGAGGTCTTTTGGGGCTGGCATTTCATCCTGATCATGCCTCCAACGGGTTCTTCTACGTTTTTTACACGGCGCAAGGATCAGGCTCTCCCAACCGTCTTTCCCGTTTCAAGGTGACTCCCGATGATCCCTTTGCAGGCGATCCGGAAACTGAGGTGATCCTGATCGATCAACCGGATGATGCAGGAAATCACAATGGAGGTGATGTTCATTTCGGGCCTGATGGTTACCTCTATGTGGCTTTGGGTGATGAAGGAAACGCCAATGATTCACTGAACAACAGTCAACGCATCGAAAAGGATTTTTTCGCCGGGATTCTTCGCATTGATGTGGACAAGCGGCCAGGCAGTTTGCCTCCCAATCCACACATCGCAGTCTCAAATAACTACAGCATTCCACCTGACAATCCGTTTGTTGGAGCCACGACATTTCTCAATCGTTCAGTGAATCCTGATCGAGTGAGAACCGAGTTCTGGGCGGTCGGATTGAGGAATCCCTGGCGCATGGCCTTTGATCCTGTGACGGGGTTGCTCTATACTGGAGACGTGGGGCAGGGGCGTTTGGAAGAAGTGGATATCATTCAAAAAGGCGGAAATTACGGATGGAGTTTTAAAGAAGGTACCGCTGATGGCCCCGATGCTCGCCGGGCACCAGAAGGTTTTGTTGATATACCACCGATATTGGAATATCGGCATGGATCAGGACCCGATCGAGGCAACTCCATTACGGGAGGGGTGGTTTATCGGGGGGATCGATTGTCTCAACTTTACGGGGCCTATGTTTTTGCCGACTACGTGAGTGGAAATATCTGGGCCATGAGGCACGAGGGTAATCGCCAGACAGATTGGTTTAATCTGGCACGGGATTCTGGAATTGCAGGTTTCGGTATTGATCCAACACAAGGCGATATCCTGTTGGCCGATCATAATGCCAACCGGATCATGAGGCTCGTAGGAACTGAAGCTACTCCGAATATTGGCTTTCCCACGACACTAGCCGACACTGGTGCATTTATTGATTTAGAAAATTTGACACCTCACCCTGGCATTGAGCCTTATGAGATCAACACGCCTTTCTGGTCGGACAACGCGACCAAGCAACGCTGGTTTTCAATTCCTGGCACTGATTCAGGTATCAGGTTCGAAAGGCAAGGTCCCTGGGGTTTCCCCGAAGGAAGTATCTGGATCAAGCACTTTGATCTGGAAATGGTGCGTGGAGACCCTGCTTCGTCACGTCGACTCGAGACTCGTTTTCTAGTGAAGCACGAAGATGGTGTTTACGGCCTTACCTATCGGTGGGATGACTCACAGGAAAACGCATTCCTAGTGGAGGAATCGGGCTACAGCGAAACGTTTAGTATTCAGGATGGTGAAGAGACTATCGAGCAAGTTTGGCGATACCCGAGCCGAAGCGAATGCCTGGCATGCCATACACCTTCCGCAGGGTTGGTGCTTGGTTTTAGCACAGCACAACTCAATCGTTCAGTTTTAAGAAATGAGCATGAAGTTTCTCAATTGTCATGGTTGAAATCAGCGGGATACTTTCAAGCTGAACCTGAAACGATTGAGGCGCTTCCAGCGATGGTTTCCGCCGATGATTCGTCCGCAAGCTTGACCCGGAGGGTAAAGTCTTATCTCGCCAGTAATTGCTCCCAATGTCATCGACCGGATGGTGAAGCTCTGGGACGATGGGATGCTCGTTATGAAACGCCTGTCTTGGAATCGGGTTTAATCAACGGCCATGTGGTGCGTCATGAAGGCCAGTCGGACCACCGTTTGATCGTTCCCGGAAACCTTGAAAAATCTGAGATTTATCAACGTATATCCAATCAAGGATCACGTCGAATGCCTCCTGTGGGGAGCCATGTGCTGGATGTGGAAGGGATTGATCTTCTCAAGCGATGGATTACCGAAACAATACCACGCAAAACCTTTGCAGAATGGCAGCAACATTTTTCCAGCGCGGTTTCGGTTCAGGAACTCGAACCAGCCGGCGATGCTGACCATGACGGTTGGAATAATTTAAGTGAGTATCATCTAGGTACAGACCCTACCTTTGCATTAGATCGATGGCGTCTCAGGTTGGATGTTTCACGTGAGACATTAGTCATTCCAAATCCTCCAGGAATTGAATTGAGATTGGAATCGAGCCTTTTCTTGGGGAATGCTGTTGAATGGGAGCCGATAGAGATTTTAGAAACAACCGAACCTGTTTTTGGTTACAAGGGTTTGTTGGAATCCAAACTGGAAGGATTCAATGAAGGTTCGAAATTTTATCGAGCCACCATTATCTTTCCTGAACTTGAATAGTGGGGATGCTATTTTCGATTGTTTGTTTTGCTGGTTTCAATTTCAGGATTGGTTCAGAATCAAATCTTCTACGGCCGGAACACATCTCTGGTCAGACACAGGAAATAAAGTTAGATGAGATTAATTGGCTACATTGAAGGGACGAATCATGCACGAACCTTTGGGGATTATCTTTATGCACAGGGTGTGGATAATCAGATAGAACGTGCACAGGGAGAGCGCTATGAGGTTTGGATTGTTTCTGAGGATAAAGTGGAAGTCGGTAAAAACCATCTCATCGCATACCAATCAAATCCAACGGATCCTGTCTATTTGGAATCAGCAGAGAAAGCACAGGAAAAACGTCTCAAGGCAGCCATGGAACAAGAGGCGTATGCAAAGAAGGTCAAAGATCGGGATGCTATCGCTCCTCGTGGGAAGGGTCTCTCCACAGGAAGGCTGACGCTAGTGCTGATGGTTATTTGTGGAATCGTTTTTCTTTTTCAACAACTGGGATACCATCGGGCTGTCTTTCAGCAACTAAGTATTTCAAATTGGACCCCGGGCGGAGGTTCTTTTGGTCTCGTTGAAGTCCGCAACGGGCAAGTATGGCGGCTTATCACTCCCATTTTCATGCATGGAGACATCCTGCATATTTTCTTTAACCTGATGTGGCTTCGAATGCTCGGAACAGTCATTGAGTATCGTCAGGGTTGGAAATGGCTGTTGGTCGTTGTATTGGTCACAGCATCCATTTCCAACATAGCTCAATACTACGTAAGCGGACCTTTGTTCCTGGGGATTTCTGGGGTGGTGTTTGGATTACTGGGTTATGTGTGGATCAAAGGGAAATTTGACCCTTTCTCTGGTATGTTCCTCCCCCCAGGAGTAGTATTCATGATGCTTCTCTGGTTGGGGTTGGGTGTCTCCGGTTTTCTGGAGAAAGGTCTGGGTGTGGGGATAGCAAACACCGCGCACATTGGTGGTCTTGCCGTGGGTTGTATCATGGGGTATCTCAACACACTTCGAAAACGATGATTCCTTGTGATGGAAGTTTCCGACATCGTCGCCATCATTTTAACCTTGGCAAAGTATGTGGTCATCGGAGCAACCATCTTGCTAAGCGTGTTTATTTTGATCGCTCTATTTAAACCTTTGCCTCAACACACTTCAAAACAAGACGAGACTCAGGAAGAATAAACTCTGGCTCAAAAAATAAAAACCACTTTGTGTCGCAGCAGCGTTTCTATCCTGTCATTGCCCGAAGGCGTGAAGCAACCCCTCAGTCACCCTCAGCATCTCGTATGCATTCAAGAACTTCAGCAGGATGCGGCTCGGGCTTTACCTTTGGCCAGATCTTGAGGATCGTTCCTTTGGGGTCAATGAGGAAGGTGATGCGATGTATGCCATCAAACGTTCTTCCCATGAATTGCTTTGGCCCCCAGACACCGTACTTGGTGACAATCTCCTTGGATTCATCTGCCAATAAGGTGAAAGGTAGTTCAAATTTGTTAATAAACTTCTGATGGGCTTTGACGGGGTCGATACTGACACCAAGAACAACAGCACCAGCATCCCTGAACTCCGCATGCAAATCTCTGAAAGCACAAGCTTCCTTTGTACAACCCGGCGTGTTGTCTTTGGGATAAAAATAAAGGACGACAAATTTGCCTTTGAAATCAGACAGGCGAACTTGATCGCCATCCTGTGATTCTGCCTTAAACGCAGGTGCCTTATCTCCCTCTCTCAATATCAATTCAATACCTTTTGCCATATTTCGGACGGTAACTTGATGAAGTAGTTTTTTGCAAGGTTCGTTCCATGCTCATGCAGAGTAGCTGGAGGTTTAAATTGGTTTGAGCTCCACCATGGTAGCCCCCCATCCACCATTCCATTCAGGTGCGGTGCCATAAGAGAGGACGTATGGGAGTTTATCAATTACAGCATGCACACCTTTTCTGAGCGCTCCTGTTCCCTTTCCATGAATGATCCGGACAGTGAAAATGTTCTTCTCGCGACAAGCTTCAAGGTAGCCGGGCACAAGCTCTCCGATTTCATTGGGACGAAACGTGTGGAGATCAAGTTCTCCGTTAATAGGTATTTCAATGGGGTCTTCAGATTCCATTACAGAGATTTGACAGAAGATGTTTTTTTCGTTTCTTGAATTGATCGCAGGGTAGTTCGATATCGCTGGAAATGCTTCACGGATCAAGATGTTTTTAGTTCCGTGCTCGAAAAATACCATGGACCCGAGACCACCCTTGAGCGAATGAACGATGGTCAAAATATTCTCTTCCGTCAAAGGTGGTTTCAGGAGTTCGGTAATCCTAATAGCACCTTTGACCATTGAGGGTGATACATGAGATCGTTTTTCATCACAGTTTGTCCACGTAGCTATGCGAGAGCCAAATTCACCATGACATGGAACCTCTGTAAACCCAGACTGTCTCCGTTCTTTTGTTCAAACCTCTTGATCATGATGCATTCACCAAGGTTCAATCAATGATTGTTATCGTCAGGTAATGGTTCGAACCGCCACATATCCATCACGGCCCACAGATTAATGGGTGCGACTGATTCCCCCGGTTTCAGCGCGCGGACACTTCCATCTGCAAATCCGTAGTTCGATCCTCCGGAGTTCCTGTTACCTCCTGTTCTGTGACGGTTTTGTTCGACTTCCTCAATATCATTGCCCCTGCCTTGATAGAAATCCATGTGAACGTGGGGTGAGTCCGATGCCTTCTCGCCAAACGTAATGGTATCGGAAGGATGACGAATGGCTGTGAGTTTCATTCCGTGTGGCCACAGGCCATTTGTGAATGACTGAAAATCTACCTTATTCTTCAAAGTCATACGAAAGTAATCATTCCAGCCATTGATAAGATAACTTCGGTTCGACATGAATTTGTCTGCAGGACATTTCAGTAATTTGTGATTGAGGTAATAAGGGCGAAGCTTTGCCATCCAATTACTTTTGAAGCTGCGGCTTACTGGAGGGCATTCGTCATTAAAATCGTCGGCATACATAGTGAGAGCCATGCCGATTTGGCGTAAATTGTTAACGCATTTGATTCTATTCGCTTTCTGCTTGGCAGAGGAAAGTGCCGGCATGAGCAAACTAGTCAGGATCCCGATGATAGCAATTACCACCAAAAGCTCTATTAAAGTGAATGCAGCGATAAGAGGTTTCTTGAATTTCATAGTCCTAGCTTTGCTTGGCTAAAATACACCGCCCGTCATCTCAGGTTTCATTTTTCTTCTTTAAGTAGCCATGTTCTCGCATTTTGCTCATCTTTCTTATTCGCTAAAAGTCACTTTTCGGTTACCCTTCAAACAACAGTCTAACAATACTGTATGAAGTCCTCCTTTTGAAGACAGTTTCACCTTTATGGTTATTCATCTTGCACAATCGGTAATCGCTCTCGAAAACGGGAGCATGGATGAGCTTCTGGTTTATCAGTTGACAGGATTCCTGATTGTGATCCTGGTTCTTTGTTCTTTGTGGTTTGCCGTTGCGTGTCTGGGAGTTTTTTTCCGCAACTTCGAGATCAAAGATCCAGTGGCTCTTCCAGCCTCCCTTGCCACTCCCAAAGATTCCGCTACTGAAATGGAAATCACCCCTCAAGTGCAAGTGGTGGTGGGGGCAGCACTACACACGGTAATCCAAGGGCCGTTTCGTATCGTGTCCTTGGAGGAGACTAAACCGGATGTATCTTAAGAAAGCTCAGCGTGTCGTCATTTGATCACTGAGCCTGCCAATTATGAAAAAACTGCGAGTTACTGTTGAGGGGAAAAGTTATGATGTCACCGTTGAGCTGCTTGGAGAAGATTCTGCTCCTCAAGTTCCTTCAGTCCCTTCTGCTGAACCTTCGAGTCATGCATCTTCTTCCGGGATAGCTGAGCCTGTTCACAGTCCCTTGGCTGGCAAGGTAGTCAGCATCGGTGTCGGTGGCGGTCAACAGGTGGAAGAGGGGGATGAACTGATGGTTCTGGAAGCAATGAAGATGAACACGCATGTTTACGCGCCTCAATCAGGAACGGTCGAGCGCATTCAGGTTCAAGCCGGGGATAATGTGGAAGAGGGGCAGTCACTGATGACGATTAGTGGAGTCTAATCCCTGTGACTCAACGCAATTAATCATTACGGGACGATCTTATGTTAGAGAGCATCACGAGTTTTTTTCAATTAACCGGTTTCAGCCTGATCACTTGGCAAATGTTTGTGATGTGGTTTGTTGTGCTCGTCCTGTTTTATTTTGCCATCTATAAAAAGTTCGAACCTTTATTGCTGATACCCATTGCCTTTGGTGCGCTTGTAGCGAACCTTCCGACCCGAGGTATGATCACTTTTCAAGCCCAGCAGGACGGATCTTTTGAATCAGGAGCCATTCGTGTGGAAGCCTCGGTTGAAGAAGCTGAACCAGGTGCGCAAGGAGGGAATGTTTATGAAATTCACAAAATGGAAGGCGGGCTGTTTGATTTCATCTCCCAAGGCATCAAATTGGAAATCTTTCCTCCATTGATTTTTCTTGGGGTAGGTGCACTCACTGATTTTGGCCCTTTGATTGCCAATCCGAGGATGCTCTTGCTCGGAGCTGCAGCACAGATGGGGGTATTTTTCACGTTTCTTGGGGCGTCATTCTTAGGTTTCAGCAAGCTTCAATCAGCATCGATTGGTATCATTGGTGGTGCCGATGGTCCTACGGCAATCTTTACCAGCAATAAACTGGCCCCGGAATTGCTCGGTCCCATCGCAGTGGCTGCCTACAGCTACATGGCCTTAGTGCCACTCATACAACCACCCATCATGCGATTGCTGACTTCGGCCAGAGAACGGAGGATACGCATGCAATCTCTTCGGAAAGTGAGTAGGATTGAAAAGTTGGCGTTTTCTCTCGTCGTTACCATTGTATGCGTGCTGCTTGTGCCTGACGCTTCGCCGTTGATTGTGATGCTCATGCTGGGCAATTTTCTGCGCGAAAGCGGGGTCACTGATCGCTTGTTGAAGTCTGCCCAGAATGAAATCATCAACGTGGTGACGATTTTCCTCGGAGTCAGTGTGGGGATCACCATGCGAGGGGAACGTTTCCTTCAACTGGAAACCATCAAGATCATTGTGCTAGGCGTGATTGCCTTTTCCATCTCGACCGCGGGAGGTATCCTGATGGCAAAAGCCATGAATATGTTTTCCCGTAAAAATCCAATCAATCCGCTGATTGGTTCAGCTGGCGTTTCAGCCGTTCCCATGGCCGCTCGTGTTTCCCATCAGGAGGGGCAAAAAGCGGATCCCGGAAATTACCTTCTGATGCATGCGATGGGCCCTAATGTGGCGGGTGTGATCGGGTCGGCAGTTGTGGCTGGTTATTTTATTTCCACATTGGCGCGTTAGTGTGCAAGCCTGCCTCGTGTTTGATTTCTGATCAAGAACCCGTCGACGCCTTTGCAATCAGTCTTTGCCTTCCCTGATTCGCTCCTTTTTTTCTTCACGTTCTGATTCCAGGGCTTTTCGCTCAGTTGCCATTTGAGATTTAAGTGACTCCAGCGCTTCGATATCGCCGGATTGAAGGGCTTTTTCTATTTCCCCGTTCAGAAAGATTTCCTTCTCAGCTATCTTGGCGGCATATTTAGAGTCCAAATCACCGAGTTTGACTTTTTGCTCCTCAGTGATTTGAGCAATTGGGTTGTCTTTGTTCAACCGCTCCATTGCCAATTCGTATGCTGATTTCATGCGGCCATTTCGCAGGCAAATTCGGCCGAACTCAAGCTTAATATAATCGATTGCTTGATCGAGGAGCATTCAGAGGTTTCAGGGCCGACTTTACACCCATGATCGAAAAAGCCGTTCAGGTAGGTCCTGAACGGCTTTGTTCATAAGGTGAAGAATACTTTTTAACCCTGAGCTTAAATGAACTCGTTGATCAAATTCTCAAGAAACTCCTGTCGACCACTCTCATTCTTGGTGATGCGGTTTTTCTTCAGAATGTATTTTTCCAAATCTCTAAAACTGGATTTGCCAGCTTCAATTTTCTGGCCAATTCCTTCATCCCAAGAGCTGTATCGGTTTTTGATGAATGCATCTAGACGTCCGTCAGCACGGATGGCTGCTGCAATTTTCAATCCGCGTGCAAATGCGTCCATTCCACCAATGTGTGCGTGGAAAAGATCAACGGGTTCGAAGCTTTCCCTGCGGACCTTGGCGTCAAAGTTGACACCCCCAGTGGTCAAGCCTCCGTTGTTCAGGATGGAAAGCATGCATTGTGTGGTCAGGTAGATATCGGTCGGGAATTGATCGGTATCCCACCCCAGCATCACGTCCCCTGTGTTGGCGTCAATACTTCCCAGAGCACCCGATGCGGATGCTACTTCCAGTTCATGCTGCATCGTGTGGCCGGCGAGGGTAGCATGATTGGTTTCGAGGTTGAGTTTGAAATGATCAGTTAAATCATACTGCCGCAGGAAGTTCAGACATGCAGCGGCATCTGAATCATATTGGTGCTTTGTAGGCTCTTTAGGCTTGGGCTCTATATAGAATTGCCCCTTGAAACCAATCTTTCTCTTGTGATCTACCGCCATGTGTAAGAAGGCGGCCAGATGATCCATTTCTCTTTTCAGATTTGTATTCCAAAGTGTCGAGTAACCTTCTCGGCCTCCCCAGAAAGTATAACCTTCACCACCAAGCGATTTAGTGACTTCAATGGCTTTCTTAACCTGAGCAGCGGCATAGGCAAATACGTCGGCATTGCAGCTTGTGGCCGCTCCGTGCATGTAACGGGGATGCGCAAACAGGCAGGCAGTGCCCCAGAGTAATTTAATCCCAGTGCGCTTTTGTTCCTCGGCAAGAACCTTGGCTACAGCGTCCAGATTTTTGTTGCTTGATGAAAGTGATTTTCCCTCAGGCGCCACATCGCGATCATGAAAGGCGTAATAGGGAGCGCCCAGTTTTTCCATGAATTCGAATGCGACGCGTGCCCGGTTTTGAGCGTTTTTTACCGAATCCGTTCCGTCGTCCCAAGGGCGCAACGCTGTTCCGGCTCCAAATGGATCGGAAAGAGGGTTTCTGAAGGTATGCCAGTAAACCACCGAAAACCGCAGGTGGTCCTTCATGGACTTACCGTCAATTATCTCATTTTCGTCATAATGTTTGAAAGCGAGTGGATTCTTTGAATCCGGGCCTTCAAAACCGATCTTTTTTATTTTAGGAAAAGCTTCCTTGGCTTTCTTTGGCATACGATCTTAAGGTTTATCAATGAGTTACAACTTCGCAAAGCCCTGAGATGAGCGATTGCGAATCGCCGGATTAATGACTATATTGACAATTTGTCAAGATTTTACTCGTTCAACCCCGGCTTGTTTGGGTAGAAAAATTATCAATAGTTAGGGTTGACCCCTAATTGGTTGCACGTTTCTCTTGCCAAATGGGTGGCTCTTAATAGAGTATCCGGCTCATTTGTGACGATTTTGATGACTTTGATTGACAATATAACGTGGGTGCTGGCGGCCCAAACTGCGACTGGAACAGGGCAGCAAGGACAGCAGGGCCCTGTCTGGGTCCAATTCGTGCCTTTTGTATTTCTGTTCCTTATCATGTATGTGATTTTGATACGGCCTCAGCAAAAAAAAGCACGCGAACATGACGCGCTCCTGAAGCAGTTGAAAATAGGGGATCGAGTGAGCACCAATGGTGGAATCATTGGCGTGGTAGTCGGTCTGAAAGATAACAAAGTCTCCATTCGTTCCGCTGACACCAAGCTGGAAATGCTCAAAGGTGCCATCACAGAGGTTTTAAAAGATAAATCTTCCTCAGAATCCTAAGACGTAACTCAAAAGACACAATGAAACCCGGATATTATTGGAAATGGTTGTTGGTCATATTTTTGGCAGCCTGGGCAATCTCTGAAATCACTCCTCCCTGGAGCGCTTCACTGATTGATCAATTCGAGCAGGATGCTTCTGTCAATGCTGACGAATCAAAGACACTGCTCACTGCAGTGGTGTCCGAGGCCAGAAAGAAAGAGGAAGCCTCGCCTGGCCGGACTTATGCCAACATGTTCGATGCCATTGGTACGAACGATGTTCGCTCGCTTTTCCCAGACATCAAAATTGCCGAAGATGAAGAACAGCCAGTCAAGGTGGTTCTGAATAACCTCCAGCAGCGCGCCGCAGGGCAGGTTCGTCTGGGCTTGGATCTTCAGGGTGGTGTCTCATTCACTGTGGCCATGGAGACCAATGTGTTGAGCGCTGATCAGGATCAACAGGTGGTGCTTGAGCAGAGCATCGAGGTACTCCGAAAACGTGTCGATCAATTTGGTGTTGCTGAGCCGATCCTTCAGACGCGGGGTGAAAATCAGATCCAGATTGACATGCCTGGTTTGTCTGAGCTGGACTATCAATCGGTGCGCGAAATCTTGACCCGTCCTGCGTATCTCGAATTTCGAATGGTTCACGAACGCAGTCAGGAGTTAATCGACCGTGGATTTCCTGTTCCGGGTTATGAAATACTCACCGAACGCCGCAGCAGTGAGACCGCTGGTGAACCTGACGCCCTGATCCCATACCTGGTCAAAATCAAACCAGAGCAAGGGTTGACTGGAACGCACATCAGTTCGGCGGGTGTCTACCCTGATCCATTAACCGGTAAACCCGAAATTGATTTTGTCCTTACTTCGGAGGGAGCTGTCCTTTTTGCAGATGTCACTCGTCAGAATACGGGTCGGCAGATGGCCATCGTGCTTGATGGTGAATTAAAATCTGCTCCAAGAATCAATGGTCCCATCGAACAGGGACGCGGGCAAATTACGGGTGACTACGACATGCGGGAAGCCTTTGAGT
>JBDQII010000093.1:0-13074 GCA_040264395.1 Verrucomicrobiota bacterium | reverse complement strand
CACAGCGAAGATGTGATCAGTGCCTTTCTGGCGTTTGCGAATAACCCCAGGCAAGGAGAAGTTTATAATCTTGGTGGCGGACGTGGGAACAGCGCTTCCATCCTCGAGTGTATCTCAAAGATCGAAAGCCAGCTGGGAAAGAAGCTTCAAACCGAATACGTGGAAGAGAACAGGAAAGGTGACCACATCTGTTATATGTCCGATCTTCGCAAGTTTCAGAGTCATTTCCCTCAATGGAACCTGAAGTGGTCTCTGGATCGTATCATTGATAGAATGGTTCATCAGGTGGATTCATGAAGGTGAACGATCTGCCTTGTCATCACGTATTGGGGACCCCGGTCAGAGCGACCTCCTATGCTGACCTGACCCTTTTTTGTCAGCAAGAATCCAAAAAAGGCAGGGTGATTTCACTGGATTTTTCAAACACCCAGATCATTACTATGCGATGCCTGGATGCCGATTTTAGGGAGCAGACCTCCAACGTGGATTATTTCATTCCTGACGGCATGCCCCTTGTCTGGTGCCTGAATAACCAGCAGGCGAACTTGAAAGACAGGGTTTACGGTCCTGCGTTCATGAAACATTGTGTCAATCACTCGCCCAAACCATTCACACATTATTTTCTTGGGGGTTCGGATGCTTGTTTGGAGCAACTCAAGCAGGCTTTTGAGAAATGGCAGCCTGAAGTTCAGGTTGTGGGAATGCAGAATGGCTATTTCAATGAAGAATCATCAGCGGAAATCGTTGAAGAGATCAATCGTCTTGGGCCTGATTTTATCTGGGTTGGTTTAGGGACACCCAAGCAGCAAGCATGGATTCATCAGCATAAAGATCAGATCAAGCGCGGGCTTTTGCTGGCGGTTGGTTTTGCGTTTGATGTGAATGCGGGAACCAAACCTGACGCTCCCATGTGGATGCAGAACATGGGCTTAGGCTGGCTGTTCCGATTGCTTAGTGAGCCCAGGCGGCTATTCGGCAGATACCTTTATTACAACACGATGTTCCTTTTCCTCCTTGTCCGTGGTTTGCTTAAAGGCAATGCATGGAAAAGCGAATATGCGCCGTGATTCACTCTGCCAGGGAAAATTTTATTTAAGTCTGAGTGAAATAAGATTAAATCGGTCCAATATCTAATTCACCCCAATATTCATGGAAAATGCGGAAAAAAGAGAGCCTGAGGAAAGCTCAGCGGCGGATATATTCAAAGAAATATCCGTTTTGCTGAAAAGACTGCCCCACAAAAGTGTGTTTTTGGTGGGAGCGATTGCCATGGCTTTCCTCTTCCATTTATTTGGTAATGCGACATTTGGATATGTGGACACCTCTTCGGCTTTTGAATGGGCCTACAACGCCTATAACGCCAAATATTCAGAAGACGGTCATGGAAACCTGATTCCATTCGCTGTCGTGGTCCTCCTGATATGGAAACGCAAGGAGTTGGCAAGTCTCGAGTTCAAGGCATGGTGGCCTGGCCTTGCATTATTAGCGCTTGGGCTGGCATTGCATTTAGTGGGATATATCGCCCAGCAAACGCGCATCTCACTTTTAGGAATGTTTATTGGTTTTTATGGCCTGACGGGTTTTTGCTGGGGGCTGGCATGGCTAAGGGCCACGTTTTTTCCCTACATACTTTTCTTGTTTTGTGTGCCCATTGGCTCTTTGGCTCAGCCTGTCACCTTTCCTTTGCGCGTATTGGTCTCTACTTTGGCGGCCGGATTTAGCGATACCATCCTTCAGATTGATGTTGTCAGGCAGGGGACATTGATTATGGATGTAAATGAAAAATTTACCTATGACGTTGCTGCAGCCTGCAGTGGTATTCGCAGTTTGATGACTTTAGTTCCCCTGACACTTGCGTTTGGTTTCATCGCCTACCAGGCCTGGTGGAAGCGAATTCTATTGATCTTGCTTTCTGTCCCCCTGGCCGTGGCTGGAAATACCCTCAGGATCGTCCTTGTGATCATTATAGGGGATGAATTCGGGCAGGATGCCGGTGCCTACTGGGAGCAGAAACTCGGTTTCGTGACTTTTTTGGTCGCCATATTCGGCATATTTGCACTGGATTACTGGTTCAAGGAGCCTGAAACCTCAGCAGAAATCAAAGGAGATCCACAATGAAAAACTTGCTTATGCTCATACTGGTGATCGGATTGGTCGGTGGTGTTGGGGGATTTCTAAACTATTGGAAATCTCACCAGCAAATGGGCAAACCGGGGGTGCAGCTAGTAAAGGAATCCTCGGAGAAACTTCCTCCGGTCAAACTCCCCGACTGGGTGCTCGATCTGGTTGGCGAAGATCTGGAAGTAACTGTGGTTGAAAAAGAAGCTCTTCCTCCAGACACGACGATTACGAAACGTCGATATAAAAATGCTGATGGATTCTATATCGATATCATGGTGGTGTTGATGGGGCTGGATCGTACTAGCATCCACAAACCCCAGTATTGTTTGACCGGGGCTGGTTTTCAGATAAAAGAAACTGAACCCGTAACTATTCCAATCGCTCACCCGGAGGAATACGAGCTTCCTGCCATGAGATTGAAGTCGTCTAAAATGTTCAAGGGCACCGAATACAGTGGCTTACTTTATTATTGGTTTGTTGATGAACATCATGTGACCGAGGAGCACCATCAAAGGATGTGGCTTATGGCTAAAGATTTATTTACCAAAGGTCAGATGCAGCGTTGGGCCTACGTTACTGTTTCCTCATATTCAGTGCCAGGTAACGAGGAGCCTACGTACAAGAAAATGCGTGAATTCATCAAAGCAGCCATACCGGAATTTCAAATGACCATCCCTCAAAAAGATGATTCTGAAAGTGAATGATACTTGATTTTACTTGCAATTTTCCCCACTGCAGCGCTCTTCTTTCAATACTCAAGCATCTAACCATGGAGATCTTAAACTTAGCCTGACATGCTCAGAAGACAACAGCAGATACGCAATCATATTCAGAGATTGCTTGATGCCGGCCTATTTGCAGTAGGCTTCTGGTTAGCGTACTGGCTCAGGACTAATGAAACCTTGCTGGGAGAGCTTGGCCTGAACATACTGGGCATGTTCGGAGGCGCCAAGGATATCAGCGAAATTGAACCCTTCAGTGAATTTCTGCCCTTTCTTTTCCTGACCGTACCTCTGTCATTGGTTCTGCTCCAGACGCAAGGGTTTTACAGTCGCCCCCTTTTAGCGTCCCGCCGACTCACTGCTTGGCAGTTGCTCAAAGTGTGTACCCTAATCACTGTTTCGCTTATCATAATCGTCTTTTTTGCCAAGGCGCAACTCGCGCGCGCGGTATTTATTCTCTTTGGTGCCTTCAGTTTTATTCTGGTCTTTACAAAGGAGGAGATCCTCCAGCGGTATTGGCTTCATGCCCTGGGGCAAGCGCGCTTGAGGCGCCGCATCATTGTCGTTGGGACCCCCAAGGATGTGGAGCAGGTCAGAAAAGATTTCCACCTTGAAAATGCCAGTGATATTGAAATTGTGGCTGAGGTGGATATCAATGATTCAAACGTAAGTGCTTTTTTGGATGCCTTGCACAAATACTCCGCTAATGGAGTCTTGTTGGCTACCAAACATACTTATTTCGGCCGGATTGAAAAAGTTATTCAGGCCTGCGAGCTCGAAGGCGTCGAAGTTTGGATGTTAGCCAATTTTTTCAACACACAAATTTCACGAACGACCCTCGATGAACTGTATGGGCGGCCAGTTGTTGTGTTTCGATCGACCCCCGATTTCTCATGGCAGGCAGTAGGGAAACAAGCCATCGATTTTGTGGGAGCGTTGTTCGCCATATTGCTTTTCAGTCCGATTCTACTGTTTTGCACTTTAGCCATCAGGCTTACATCCAAGGGCCCCGTTTTTTTTAAACAGCAGCGCAGCGGGCTGAATGGGCGGCCTTTTACCATGTTTAAATTCAGGACCATGGTGACAGATGCTGAACAGCGCAAGGATGAGCTCCGTGCCTACAATGAAATGGCTGGACCTGTATTTAAAGTTACTAATGACCCCCGTATTACGCCGATAGGTCGGTTCCTCAGGAATAGAAGTTTTGACGAATTGCCGCAGTTGTTCAACGTGATGCGTGGGGAAATGAGCCTGGTAGGCCCGCGTCCTTTGCCGGTGGATGAGACCATGCAATTCGATGAATTGGCTCATCGTCGCCGATTGAGCGTCAAGCCAGGGCTCACTTGCCTCTGGCAAATCAGTGGCAGAAATGAAGTGACCGATTTCAAAGAATGGGTAAGACTAGACCTCGAATACATTGACAACTGGTCTCTGTGGCTAGATATCAAGATCCTTCTCCGCACAATACCGGTGGTCATCGGTGGAGACGGAGCTCGATGAACCTGTAGACAATAAAGAATCAGTTTTTTATTGAGCTACTTTGCGTATCGATGAGTCCAAATGAACAGGATCTCATCGGCAGAACCCAAGGGTGATGAAAGAATAGAAATACCGGAGAGAAGAAGTGTTTGTTGGATAAAAATAAGAATTCTGTTGACCCTTGTGTCAAATTCCAATATTCACCTCCCCGACCTTCGCAATTTGAGTTCCGGTGGCCTTTTGGCTCAACGGTTCTTTTGTTGCCCTGATAGACAGGAAATATAAGAACAAATGTTAAAATCGAAATCGTTTTTAAGCATCGATCTAGGCGCCGGATGCGTCAAAGTCGCTGAGTTCGATCGGACTGATGCAGGAAGTCTGGTACTGAAGAAATTCGGCCAGCATCCTCTCGGGCTGCCCGGGGCGCAGGATGCTGTCCGCGAAGGTGTCGTCAAGAAGGCGCTTCAGTCTCTCATCAATGATCAGGGATTCAATGCCAAGAACATCAATGCCTGTGCTCCTGGTTATCAGGTGTTCTCAAAATTTGTAAAATTGCCTCCGGTTGATTCATCCAAAGTCACCCAGATCATCCAATATGAGGCACAACAGAATGTTCCTTTTCCTCTTGAGGAAGTTGTATGGGATTACCAAATCATGGGAACATCTCCAAGTGGCGAGTTGGAGGTTCTGCTTGTCGCGATCAAGACCGACTTGGTTGACAAGGTGTTCAAAGCTGCCGAGTCACACGGCATGGTCTTAAACCTGGTCGACGTATCGCAGGCTGCCATTTGTAACGCTTTCCGCTATAATTACGGGGATCTGGAAGGTTGTACCATGTTGCTGGATATTGGTGCCAAATCGAGTAACTTGCTCTTCTTCGAAAAAGGCAAAATGTTCGCTCGCAGCATCAATATTGGTGCAAATTCCATCACACAGGAATTTTCTACAGAAGCTAAGATGCGCTTCCCTGATGCTGAAAAGTTCAAGATCGAGCAGGGATTTGTCAGTTTGGGAGGTGCTTATGAGGATCCCGATAATCCTCAGCAAGCTCAAATTTCCAAGATCGCCCGTCAGGTCATGACCCGTTTGCATATACAGGTCAACCAGACAATGCAGTTCTATCGCACTCAGCAGGGCGGGTCGGCACCAGACCGTTTGTTCCTTGCTGGAGGGGCTTCCATCATGCCGTACACAGCACAATTTTTTGCTGAAAAGCTCAATGTCGAAGTTGAGTATTTCAACCCTTTCCGTGCTATTGAAATCGACCCCTCCCTCAATCTGGAGGACTTGGCTCGGGTTGCACATTCGTTTGGTGAGGTCGTAGGTCTCGGTTTGAGGAATGTGGTTCAGTGTCCTGTTGAACTGAATCTGATGCCCAAATCTTCCTTGCAGCGTCAGGAGTTCAATCGCAAGAAGCCTTATCTGATATCTTCGGTTTTTGGTCTCGTGCTTGTAGTTGCAGCCATTGGGTTGTTTTATTCTCAAGTATTTGGTGAAAAACAGAAGGTAATGGACAGGCTCCAGACCATTGCCGCTCCGCTTCAGAATCTGGAAAGACAATTGAAGCCGGAGGAATCAACCCTGGCCACTCAATTAAGCAAAGTTGAAGTTTTTGAGGGGCTTGTTCAACAACGGTTCTACTGGACAGACCTCCTGCAGGTGATCAGAGGTTCACTTCTCGAGGCGGAATCGGAAGCTCAAAAGCGCTTTTCTCTTGATGCGGGTCTATGGCTTGAGGCTTTGAAACCTGATAGTCCAGGCATCGATCTTACGGGTGCTCAGACATTCGATGATTGGGATGACGATGAGGATGAGGCCAGCCCCATGATGGATATTGAGATGATGAAGCGATACGGGTTGCTGCCCATGGGTGACTCAGGCGGCGATGATGATTGGGATGATGATGATGATGGTGCGGCTTCTGATGAGGACAATGAAGACCTGATTACCAAGCTCACTTTAAGTTGTCGGGGTGTCAATCGAAGGGCAATAAATCCTAACGCAAACAACAGTTTGGCATTTACCCTGCTGCAAAAACTGCAAAACCAGACCAATTATTTCAATGCGGATGATACTAAATTGATCGGTGAATTGGCTCAGGTGAGTGCTGAAGAAGGAACTTTCAAGTTTGAGATTTCCTTGAAACTAAAAGAACCTATTTCTCTTGTTGACTAATGAACTGGATCAAACAAAACGTAGGCTTGGTGGTAGGGTGTGTGATTGCCCTCGTCCTGATGTGTGTTGCTGGCTGGTACATGATGGCGCAAATCGACAAGGACAAAGGTATAACGGTCGAGCTGGATTCTCAGCGCCAGCTGGTAAAGAGTCTCTATACTCGTGACCCTCACCCAGGGACCGACAAAGTCGACAACATCAGTGCGGTCAAAAAAGAACAGGAAAGGGTTAATGAGATGGCGCTGGAGCCCATGGAATCCTATTTTCCTGGATTTGAAATACCGACAGATATGTCGATTTCCGGGTTCAAGGAAATTCTGGAAAACACAGTTTATGAATTACAAAGAGATGCGAAATACACGGGTATCAAACTTCCTTCTTCAGATCAGGGTAATTATGGGTTTTCCTTCGATGACATCCGACCGCGAATCGATCTTGAAGTAGATGCCTTGCGGCCTTTGACATTCCAGCTTTACCAGGTCAGGGAACTGTGTGAGGTTCTCTTTGAAGCTAAAATTCACGGAATCAATGCCATCAAGCGTCTTCCTGTCAGTGATAATGATGCGGCAAGTGCGGGTACCAGCTCCATGGGCATGATGGGAACCGCTTCGACCACTTCATCCTCCACTTCTGCTGAAAACTACATAGAAGATGTGGCGACGCAGGATCCCAACATCAATGCCATCATGATGCCTTATCAGATTAGCTTTCAGTGCTTCAGTTCCGAGCTGGGGCGGGTCTTGGATGGATTTAATCATTCGAATCATTTTTTCAGAGTAAAATGGCTGGCAGTTGAGCAAGGTGAATCTACTTCCACGTCATCCATGGCCGGTACGATGCGTGGCGCCGAAGCTTCAATGGAAGCAATGTATGGATTAGCGCCGACCGCCCCCGCTGCGAGCATGCAAGGCAGGTATGGCGGAGCAGGTGCAGCCGGCGGTCGATACGGTGCTGCCTCTCCCTACGGGGGAATGGGGCAAAACCTAAATGCTGGGCCTGAGATCAATATTTTGGAAGATCTTGACGAAAAACCCTTGACCGTCAACATGATGTTGGTTGGAATTGCGGTCTTTCCTGAAGAAGAGCTTGTTTCTTTAATGCCCCTCGAATCTGACGAAGAAGAGGACGATGGTAGCACGGGGGCTTATGGTGGCTATTGAGTCGGGTAGATTTTAAAAAAAATGGATTTTATAAAGAAACATTACGAAAAGATCATCTTAGCATTGGTCTTGTTGGGTTTGGCTGGGGCTGCGGCTTATCTGCCATTCCTTGTTTCCTCTATCCGAGTTGAGTTGGAGGAAAGCATTCGTCCGACTAAACCTAAAGAATTTCAGTCTAAGGATTTGAGTGAGAAGATTGCTTTGTTGAACCGGGCCAAAAACCCTAAGTCTGCCATTGTTGCAGGTCCTGAACATAATACGTTCAACCCCGTTGGTTGGCTCGACAACAACGGCACTTTAGTCAAGGACCGATTCTACGGACGAAAGGGCCCGAACGCGCTTAAAATCATTCAAACCAATCCCCTTTATCTTCGTATTGCATTCAACGCAGATAAGGAGATTAAAGAAGAAAATCCTCGCTATAGTTTCGCCGTCACTCGCGAAGCAGCCGAGAAAAAGAGTGAGCGTCGCAAAGTCACACGATTTGCTCGACTTCGTGACAAGAATGACATTTTCATATTGAAAGAGGTCAAGGGGAACCCACTGAAACCCGACGGTTTTGTTCTGGAGCTCCTGGAATCCAATCAGGCGATCACTGTAGAAGCCCTCCAGCCTTTCACTGAGGTAACTGGTTTCAAGGCCGATCTGGAATATCCGGCAGCAAAACCCCGCAAATTCACATCTCAGCGTAAAGGTGACAAAATTTCTATTGAAAAACGCAACTACAAGGTTGTATTCGTTTCCGAAACTGAAGTAGTTTTGTCCGACGAAAAAACTTCCAAGCACACGACGATAACCTCGGGATTGATAAGCAATTAACATTCCGTTATTAAAATGACTTTTAGTTTGATGAGTAGCAAACCCATGAGCAAAGCAGCGACAACCATTCTATGTCTGGTCCTAGCAGTAAGCGCAGTCTGTAGCGTGACTGCTCAATCTGTTGACCAGCTATCCAACAGAGAAAAAGCTATACGTGAAGAAGCGGTCATAGCGTTGAGGATCAAGCTTGAACAAGCAGAATCTTCTCGCAATGAGGCTAAAGCACGTGATGAACTTTTGAAAACTGCCCTGCTTTATGAGGAAGCAGTCAACCATCTGAACAAGGTGGGGCCAATTGCTGCTGTTGAGGCCGAACGACAGCGTACCATTGAAGGTATGGCTGAGATTCGCCTCAAACTTGCCGATAAATTTCAGAAGGCACAAAAGTTTTATGAAGCGGATCAGGAAGCTGTGCGAATCCTGAAATTGGACCCCGATAATGAAGGCGCCCTGCAATTCAAAGCTGCAAATGACAAGCTCATATTGCGATACACTGGAAGGCAGCCAAGCCGTGATGCCATTACCAAAATCCCAGCCGTGCGGGAACAGCAAATCCAAGCCTCGACGATGATTCAAGATGCACGACTGTTTCTTGAACTGAACAAGTTGGAGGAAGCTGAAGCTAAGCTCAACGAAGCCAAGAAGTTGGACCCTGAAAGCAATGCCGTGTGGTATTACCTTTCACTTCTCAATCAGAAGAAATTCCAAAGAGAAACACGCAAGCGCGAGATCACTTCACAGGAAAAAATGATTGAGGTTGCTAATTATTGGGACCCAGGTCTAAACAAGAACGATCTCCCTGTAGCAAACAGCTACGCCAGCACCAATCTTGTTCACACAGGTCTTGGACGTCAGAAAATTATCTCAAAAATGGACCGTATCATCCTCGATGAGGTCGTGTTTGATGGGCTTCCGCTAAGTGAAGTTGTCCAATTTTTATACGACGAAGCCAAAGAGCGTGATGCCGAAGAGGAAGGAATCAATTTTGTCATCAGTAACCATATGGATACCGGCGTTGAGGCATCCCCTTTCGCCGGCGGTGTAGACCCATTGACCGGTTTACCATCCGTTGCCCCGTTACCTACTGAGCCCGTTGACCTTTACAGTGTTGGCATAACAATTACCCCACCATTGCGAAACGTAAAATTATCGCAGGTCGTTGAATTGGTCACAAACGTTGCTGAGACACCAATCAAATTCAGCGTTCTGGATTACGCTGTCATCTTCACCAAAAAAGTCGAAGACACTGAGCCCTTGTTCACGAGAACTTATAAAGTGGATCCGGACGTATTCATTCAAGGGATGGAAGGAGTCACGGGAATTTCGCTTGATCAGGCAATCAACACTGGTGGCGGTGGTCAAGGCGGCGGCGGCGGCGGCATGGGCGGCGGCATGGGCGGCGGCATGGGTGGTGGCATGGGCATGGGCATGGGAGCCTCTGGTGGTGTTTCATCGGTGCGTATGATGGCGGATGTTCAAGTGCTTGTGCGTAACTTTTTTGCAGCGGCCGGTGTTAATTTCACCATGGGCCAGATGATGGGCGGCGGCATGGGTGGCGGCGGCATGGGCGGCGGCATGGGCGGCGGCATGGGCGGCGGCATGGGCGGCGGTTTCGGTGGAGCAGCGGGTGGTCTTGGTGGCCAACAAAGCGACGGAAAAGCTGTCTTTTTCAACGATCGCAACGGCTCTTTGTATGTCCGAGCAACCATGACTGATCTGGATATTATTGAGCAGGCAATTCAAACCCTCAATGAGATGCCTCCACAATTGACAATAGAAGCGAAATTCGCTGAATTTACACAAAACGACAGCAGAGCACTTGGTTTTGACTGGTTCCTCGGCAATGTCCTTGCATTCGGTGACAAGGGTGTCTTCAGCGGTGGCACAGCACCTTCGATGAACGGGCAGCCTTCCGCAGCCAACAGTCTTGGTATTTTTCCTGCCAGTGGTGGTATTCCTACCGCGCAGCCAACGGACGGATCTGATCAACGTCTTACCAATGGTGTTAGAACAGATGGACCGGATGGAACACCCATTCCAGCCATGGCCACTTTCACAGGTATCCTGACGGACCCACAATTCCGAGTAGTATTACGTGCTTTAGATCAGCGTGATGGTGTTGATGTTCTTGCATCTCCCAGCATTACAACAGTGAGTGGGCGCCAGGCCAGTATTCGCGCTGTTGACATGCGAACCATTGTTACCGGAACAGGTGCCAACCAGCAAGGTGGCGGCGGTGGTGTTGGCGGTGGTGTTGGTGGCGGTGGTGTGAACGTTGGTGGTGGCGGAAACACGCCTCTGGGGACGACCATCACACCTCAAACCACTGTTATTCCTGAAGGTCCGATGTTAGATATTGTGCCCTATGTCTCATCAGACGGATATACAATTAAACTTACTATTTTGCCTACTTTGATTCAATTTGTAGGGTATGACGATCCAGGTCCATTCGCAGTTATTGCGCAAGGTGGTGCTGGTAGCACGGTCGCGAATCCATTGGTGGCCCAATTACCTCTACCTCGATTGAGAACACGTCAAGTTCTGACCAGTGTCGTCGTGTGGGATGGTCAAACAGTTGTTCTAGGTGGGTTGATTTCGGAAGACGTAGCTAAACACAAAGACAAGGTGCCAGTTCTAGGTGATATACCTTTCCTTGGAAGATTTTTCCGGAGCGAATCCAACTTCACCGAGAAAAAGAATTTGGCTATTTTTGTAACTCCGACGATTGTTGATCCTGCTGGTAACCGTGTTCATGACGAAACCAATCTGCCGTATGACCCGTTGACCTTTTCAGATGGGGTTAGTGATGCCGAATAATTCGTAAGATCAGGAATATTCATTCAGGATCAAAGGTTAACACGAAAATTAAAGCTTACACCAATCTGGTATTCGTCACTCACTAATATGATTTGTTTCATGCAGCATATGAAAAGAAATATCATCATTCTAACCATCATTTCGATTTGCCAATGTATCGATTCTACAAACATTTGTGCCTCGGATTTGGCTCGAAACGGAGATGAATTTCTGATCGGTGGAAACATCCCCGGGGATCAATCCAATCAAAACCTGGCGATGAACAAACTCGGTGGTTACATCACATGGGATGATCATCATGCTGACAACGACGGTTTAGGAATCAGTTTGCTGCGTGTTGACGAAAACGCCTCCAGCATTTTCGAGCCCATCACAGTGAATGAAACCACCAGCGGAGATCAGCTTGATGCAAAGATCGTGCTCCTTTCCGATGAGGACTTGACCGCAGTCGTTGTTTGGGAAAGCAATGGCGACATTTATGCCAGATTTATTTCACCTGAAGGAGTTTTTGCCACCGGTGAACTATTAGTGAATGAGACAACTGACAACACACAAAACCGTCCCGTTTTAGCATCACTGGAAAATGGTAATGTTGTTTTCGCCTGGTCCAGCTTGGATCAGGACGGTAGCCATTACGGTGTATTTGGCAGAGTCTTCTCCGCAAATGGGAATCCACAAACAGCTGAGTTTGGGTTGTCACAGGAAACCGATTACAACCAAAAATCGTTATCCATTTCTCCTTCCGGGGATGGTGGTTTTTACGCAGTCTGGGTCTCTGAGCAACTCGCTGGAATATCTGATAGTGTGAGGAGAAATGGTCGAATCGATTTCTTCAGCGGGGGACGTCAATTTGATGTTGTTCTCAAAGGTCGTCATTTTGACGCCGCAGGGAACGCGTCATCTGACGAGTCGGTTCTGTCCTCGAGTGATTCGATTTCAAGCAATCCCCATGTAATCAATTCTGATGAAGGATCTTTGGGTTTGTTCTATTCATCAAAACCAAAAGGGAAAATAACAGATAACAATTGGGATATTTATTATCAATCGATTGATGCAATATCAGGTTCATCCAAAGGCGAGCCAACACTTGTCAACAGTATCGCCTACGGTGATCAATTTGCGCCCAGAGCATGTGCGACTGAAGGAGGCTTTTTTGTCACATGGACAAGTTTAGGTCACGATGGAGACTCATCTGGCATCTATGGTAAGAGCCTGAGAGACGGGGCCCCCATGAGCAAGGATGTCTTGATCAATACGACGACATCCGGTCGCCAATTTCTTGGTAACGTTGCCAGTGTCGATGATGAAAATCTTGTAGTGACATGGAGTGGGTTTTCCTCCACCTCGAAATCATTGGAAGTTTATGGTCAGAGATTCAAACCATTAGGTGGAAGGGCCATACCCAGTCACCTGTATGGATTCGGAGCTGGTTTTGATTCGGTCAACGTTGTTTGGCCAGATGCACATGATGAAAGTGTTTCTGGATATCGTATTACGTATGGAACAGGTAACTCATTCATTGATACTGAGGCGACAAGTTTGACCATTTCTGACCTCAAGCCTGGTCAAGTCTACAACATTTCATTATCGAATATTTATGCAGATGGAACGGTATCCGCCGATTCTGTCAGCGCCTCCACTCAAACCTGGGGGATCGATGCAAATGAAGATGGTCTTCCAGATTCCTGGCAAGCATCTCATTTTGGAATAGGGACCTCAGCATGGAAAGGTGCAGACGGCGATTCCGATGGGGATGGTGCTACAAACCTTGAAGAGTTGCT